>JAGHBH010000115.1 GCA_021161085.1 Thermoplasmata archaeon
GAGAGGCACAGGGAGATGCTGAGGGAGTATTACAGGATTCACGGATATGATCCGGACACGGGGATACCCACCAGGGAGAGGCTGGAATCCCTGGACATACCGGAGGTGGCCGACCGACTCTACGGTGGGATGCCCTACAGGTCGTGGGAGGGACCCCCTCTGTGGCCTCTTGAGAGATATCCCTCGGGAAACCCGGAGGTGGCGGGGGTGGCCGGTGCCAAGGGTTCTTGAAGGTGTATGGCGATGGATGCTGCTCTTCTCCTCGGTGTGCTGGGGGCGGCGGTTCTGGTGGCAGGCGCCGGGTGGCCCGAGCCTGCGGAGAGGGTGCATCCTACCGGGTCCGTGAAGAACTGGCTGCTCTCTGCTGGGGCGGTGGTGATGCTGGCTTATGCCGTGCTGAAATATCTCGGGGGAGGACCTGTTTTCTTCGTGTTTCTCCAGACGCTCGTGGTGGCGGCCAGTATCCTCATGATGGCCGATGTCCCGGAGCGTGTTAATGTCCTTGTCATCCCCGCCTGCGGCATTCTCCTGGTCCTCTGGTCGCTGCTGCTCTTCGAGGATTACACCACCGTCCTTTTCATTCTCGGTCTGTCGGCCGTGGGACTGGGCTATGTGTTCGAGATGGCCACGCTCCGGAGAAGCCTGTCGCTGACAGCGGGCGGTGTTCTCATAGCGGTGTTCAGCTATCTCGGGGGCAACTGGATATTCTTCTGGATGAACGCATCCTTCGCCGCCCTCTCGGGTTCCTACACCCTGAAGATGCTCCTGGATAGAAGGGGAGAAGGATAGGAGGGGCGGACGGACAAAAAACGGTGAAAAGCACATAACGATATTAGTATAGATAATAAGGCTACATCATATAGAGTTATGGCGTTTGAGTATGCCGGCGGGTGAGAAGAGGGAAAGGGGGAAGAAGATGCAGGTGCCAGGCCGATTTTTCACCATTTCTTGGTTCTCTTGGGCCTCTTGGCCTCCCTCACCTTTCCGTAGACCAGGAATGCCATGGTTATTAGGATTAGAGCGTACACCCAGTTCAGCCAGTTGTGGAATTCCCCCACGTTCACATGGGAGACCGCCGTGTTGTCCTCCAGGGAGACATCCGGGAACCGGCCTTCGGGGTCCACCACCACCTGGATGTTGTGCTTCCCCTTGTCATACTTGGTCCAGTTGACGGAAACGACCTTCTCCTCTCCGGGGTCCAGGGAGACCCTCACGGTATCCACCTCTTCACCGTCAACATAGAATACCACCGGAACGTCCTCCATCCTGATGCTGCCCGTGTTCTTCACGGTGGCGGAGAGCACAACGGGTTTCACTATGTGTATCTCCAGCCTCTTCTCGCCGTCCTCCTCAAGACCGCCGATGGTTTCCGAGGTGCCGCGAACCACCAGGGTTATGGTCTGTACGGTGGCTGGGGCCGTGAGATTCAGGGTGAACACGCCGCCTGTGGAGTTGCCGCTCATGGGCTCCACACCGGGGTTGCCCGTCTTGTTCTCGTACTCAACCCTGGCGCTGTATGTCCACCATCCGTCTCCCTCGTCCGCCACCTCTGCCGGCCCGCCTGCCACGGTTATCTTGTACTGGACGGTGGAGTTCACCGCCACATACTCTGGCCCGGAGACCAGCACGCTGACATCAGGGTAATCGGCGGCCCCGGCGGGTGGAGACGATATCACCCAGACCGCCAGGACGGACATCAGCAACAGCAGCGATACCGCCAGGGCCTTTCCGGGCCAGCGCTTCCACCGGGTCCCACGAGGCCTTCCCATCTCTACCACCTCCCGGTTCACCGCCGCCACCTCCTTCTCTTTCTCGGAGCACCGTACATTATCAGTATGGCCAGAAGGATCAGGGAGAGGGAGACGAACACCAGGAACGGCGTCTGGAGGTCCGGGTCAGGGTACGTCATGCCGCCCGAGGCCGTGGCGTTGACCACCTGGAGGGATGCCTCCCTCAGGGGCACGGCTATGACCTTCTCCTGCCGTTCCGGTGAGGATACCGAGACCACGGAGACATATATGTCCAGCCCCAGGGGGGCGCCTATCCTGTTGGCCTTGGCCACTATCTCGAAGGTGTGGTTCCCGGAGTCTATGCTCCTGTTCTCGGCCAGGGCAGAGCCCGTCTCCTTGAACGTGACACCCCACCCCTCTTCCAGCAGTTCCTCCGAGTTCGTTATCTCCAGGGTGTACTTGTCCGGCCCGTTCCCCAGGTTCTCCACGACCAGCCCGGTATTGTAGGTCGCACCGTCGAACACCGGCGTCTTCCAGTACAGGGAGACATTGAAGTCGAGCTCGTGCGGGACAGTGACCTCCACAGTCACGGAGGCCTTGGCGTCCCTGTCCCCTTTGGAAGTGGCGGAGAAAGTCAGCGGCGGATGGTCGGTCCTCACATCCTCGGGGACCTCCACCCTGGCCCGCACGGTCTTCTCTCCCAGAAAGTCCAGATGTTCCTCTTCCGGTATGGTGACGTTCCAGTCCGCCGGGGTGTAGGAGAGGGTTATGTCGTCCGCCACGTTTCCGGTGTTGGTTATCGTCAGGTTGACGTGGAACACGCTGCCCGGGGTGGTGTCGATGCCGGACGGCTCCGCCTCCATCTTGAGGCCGTATTCCTTCACGAGGGCCAGCTTGAGGTCGGCGGTGCTCTCACCCGTCCCCTCCGGGATGGTCACGTTCGCAGAGCCCTCATAGGTCATGGTCATGTTGTATTCGTCCGCCGAGATGCTGCCGGAGAGGACGTAATCCCCCTGGGGAAGGAGAACGGAATACTCTCCCCTGCCGTCCACGGCTACCTGGAAAGAGGAGGCGGCGGGGGGAACCTCCACTGTGATATTGTCGTCTACCACCTTAACAGGCTCTCCGGACGTGTTGGTGTAATAAACGGCCCCCTTCAGGGTTCTGGCCGCCGAAAGATCCACGTCAAGGCTTATCGGGTCGTCATAGACCTCTTCCGGTTCCACATGGAGGGTGGTGAAGGCGGCGGCCCGGATGTTCGGCTCTCCTCCCGTTTCCGCATAGACCAGGTAATCTCCGGGA
>JAGHBH010000129.1 GCA_021161085.1 Thermoplasmata archaeon
AACCCCGAACGAAGCATTCCAACGCAAACTACCACCAGAATCCATCATAGGCATATTCTTTGACCACTGCCAGGAGGCAATCTGACATGCACTCCACAAACAAGCGAAATAATATCCGGGTTCAACACCTCTCATTTCTTCTTGAACTCGGTATAACCGCATTTGCCGCAGGAGACCCTGTCCTTGTGTTGGGCGAGAAAGACGCCGGGTCCGCATTTGGGGCAGAACTCCCTATCCCTCACCAGTTTGTCTCCCTCTATCTTGTAGTGGTCTCTCTTCATTCCCCTCCCTCCTCCTTCTTCTTTTCCACGTAGATGTGGTTCCTCTTCTGTATGTGGACGGGTTCCACCTTTCTGGCGTCCTCCACGGTCTTGTATATCTTGGCGTATCCGTAGGTCTCCGGTTTGCCGAAGGTGGTGTCCATGTTGTTGATGATTATCATCTCCTTCTTCGCTCCCAGGAGGTTGGCCAGCGCATCTTTCACCTCGTTTCTCTTCGGCGTCTGGCCCTTCGGGTGGGATATGACGAAGGTCACCTCCGTGCGGTTGAGGAGCGGGTTATCCTTCTTCTCGGTTATCTGTATCTCCATCGGGTTCTGCCTCCATAGCGGCTAGGACGTTGTTGCAGATGGCTCTGGTCTCCTCGGTGACGGCGAGGACGACCGCCCCCTCATTAGGCAACCCATATATTACTCTTGTGCCCGGTGGGAGTGCGACGGCGGCGGCCAGGGCGGCGAGGTCTTCCTCTCCTCTCACCTTGATGAGCGTTTTCTGGGGCAGCCTCTCGGCAGCCTGTCTTATGGCTTCCATAATCTCGTCGGTGAGGGTCCCCGGGGGGTTGGACACCTCCACGGTGTGGTCCCAGGAGCCTGATGGAGGGGCAACGCTCCCCTCTCTCTGGGTCATACCGTCTATTATGGATATCTCAGGTGTCCTCCCGTGGGAGGTGAAAAAGGTGGTGACCACGTCCCCCACCGTGACCACGATGCCCGGTCTCTCCACCTCCTCGACCAGTTCCTCTCCCCTTCTCAGGGGCCCCAGGGGTTTTTTCAGTTCGTCTCTGAGGGAGTCCGGGAGGCGGAGCAACCTGACCCCCCTATCTGACCTTGAGGGCGTACCTGCCGTTTCCCTCTATCCCCATGGCTTTGGCTATGTCGGATTTCGTGTAGTCCACTATGTAGAGGTATCCCTGCCATTCCCTGGACGTCTCCCCCCCGCATCTGGGACAGGTGTCCTCCTCTGTCAGGAAGTTGCATTTCCTGCACGCTTTGTACTGTATCTTCGGCATGTTCACTCCTCCTTCCCTTGCTTGGCCTCTTCCTCGGCCTCTCTGTCCTCCTCCAGCCAGTCTATCTTGCCGAGGCCAGGCTGTCTCATGGTGAGGCCGATCTTGCTCTCCCGGGGGTTTCTCTCGTTTATGGATATGCTTACCACCCTTGCCCTGGCCTCGTCGTTGAGCCTGAGGTCTCTCTTGGTCTCTCTGGCGATGAGCCTCTTGTTCTCCACGTCCGCATCCACATGGTCGTCTATGACCTGGCTGATGTGGACTAGGGCGTCCACCGGACCTATGCGGAGGAATGCGCCGAACTTGAGAACATCGCAGACGAACCCCTGGACCACCTCGTGCTGTGTCAGCCTGAAGAGCAGTGCGTCGTATGCCACGTTCTGGTAGACCGCTCCGTCGCCGTGGACCACTCGGCCCGGTCCCTCTCTCTTGACGTTCCTTGCCAGGACCACTAGGTTCTTGTCCTGATCGTATTTTCCCTCGAACTGCTGTCTGGCGAGTTCCTCCACTACCTCGTCCAGGTTCTCGCCCAGTCTCTCTGGGGGTATCCTTACGACTCCCATGGCCTTCTTCGAGATATACATGAGCATTACCTCTCAGCGTATAGGGGACCCCTTTATCGGGCACTTCCATAAATAACCTTTGGTGCGTGCCGATTACCCATCACCCATTCATCCATCTATCTACCATTTTAGTTGTATATTGTAAAGCGTTTTTTATCCCCTCACTCCCTCCCCCGCCGGGTGATGCCCGTGAAGATAGGAATAGTGGTCAGCGAGTTCAACTATGACATAACCATGATGATGCTAGAGAGGGCCAAGGAACATGCGGAGTTCCTGGGGGCGGAGATCACCCATGTGGTGAGCGTCCCCGGTGTCTTCGACATGCCCCTGGCAATCAAAAGACTTCTGGAGAAGAAGGATGTGGACGGGGTGGTCACCCTGGTGCGGTCATAGAGGGCGAGACGGAACACGATGAGATAGTCATCCAGCATGCGGCCAGAAAGATAACGGACCTGGCCGTGGAATACGGCAAACCCGTTTCCCTGGGCATAACCGGGCCCGGGATGAGCAGGCTCCAGGCCGAGGAGAGAATAGAGAGGGCCAAGGCCGCCGTGGAGAGCGTGGTAAAGTTAAATAGAACCCTCTCCCTGTAGATGGAATATGCCCAAGAAGAGGGGACGACCGAAGCGGCGCATAGGCGGCATGGGGATAAAGACCGGGGCAAAAGCCCTGGAGAGGAAGATGGCCGCCAAGGCCAGAGCCCTCAGGGAAGATCCCTCGCCCCTGCTGCCGGAAGGATGCGAGAGAACATTCGCCCCGGTACGCCGTGCCCTTGAAAGGGTACAGCAGGCGGCCGACGACGAGGACAAGCTGAGGAGGCTGGCGAGGAAAGGGGACCCTCTGGCCCGGGCATATGCCGGCACTCTCCTGCTGCTCCACTCCGACATCTCTCCCACCTTCGGCGTCATAAGGCTCCCCCACAGGGAGGTGAGCATAGCCTACTGGGGAAAGACATCCAGGGAAAAGACGGTTGGCGTCCAGTATTACGACGATCCCGTTCTGCGTCTCTACTGTGTTAAGGACATTGCCAGGAAAAAGCGTATCTGGATATATTCCACGGATGAAGGTATGGTGTGCACGGGGAGGACTCCGGATCCGCCTGGTGGTCTGGTGGGCATGGCCC
>JAGHBH010000020.1 GCA_021161085.1 Thermoplasmata archaeon
ATCCTCTCCCATCGCTTCGCCCTCACCTGCCCTCCCCTCCTCCGGACCGGGGGATTCAACGGCCGCCTCCTCCCCTTCTCCGCCCTCTTCCGTTCTCTCTTCCAGGGGCTCCTCCTCCCCCTCCTCGAAGGAGGTGCCGCAGAAGGGACACTCCGTGGCCTCCCTGCTGATGAACGCACCGCACTCCGGACAGAGGAATATCTCCGGCTTCTCCTCTTCTTCCTCCACGGCGGGGGTAAAGGCCTTCTTTATGGCGGCGGCGATCCGGGGGGATATGCCCGGCACCGAGGCGAGTTCCTCCTCCGCGGCCTCCCTTATCTTCTCCGGAGAATCGTATCCGCTCTCCAGGAGAGCCCTCAGCCTTGCGGGTCCGATGCCAGCAATGGCCAACAGGGAGGTCTCAAAATCTTCCATGCCGGTATCTCCCTTCAACCTTCATTCACGGTCCCTTCCCGGGTCAAGGGTTCCCTCCCCCTCCTTCATATATTAACCCTGTCTCTCCGTGGGGAAAAGAAAAGTGGGACGAGGTGAAAATATACGACATATTTCTTTTAAAAAAGATGCCGCTGGAAAGGGGTTAAGGGGCGGAGGAGAAAACCCCATCCGGCCAGATCCCACGGTCACTCCGCCACGGCGACCTCCACGGCCTCGGAACCCGCGCCTTCCGTCTCCCCGGCGTCCTCCGTCCTGACGCCCTCCTCGACGGTGAGCGGCACGTCGTCCTTTCTCTCCCTGTCGGAGTCAAAGAGCCTGCTGGCCTCTTCCAGGAGCTCCGGTATGATCTCCTCCATGGAGAACAGGAAATCCATGTCCATCCTCTGGGTGGTCTCCCTGATGGTGCTTATCACCTGGCGGTCCATGGCGTCGAAGGCCCTCTCCACGGTCATATCTGGCACGGACATGAAGTAGTCGTTCTCCAGAACCACGGTGCTGTGGGAATACGACCTTATGGTCTCTATGGCCCTCTCCACGTCCTCTGTGGGCCTGTCCTCGAAGGAGAAGGGCTTGACCACCACGCTGACCACCACACGGCCGTCCTCCCTGGCAAGCTTCGCCACGTAGGGGGCCACACCGGTCCCGGTCCCGCCGCCGAGGGTGGTGACCACGTAGACCACATCGCTGCCCATCATGGCGTCCTTTATCTCCTCGGAGGAGAGCTCGGCACATCTCTCCCCCACCTCGGGGAAGCCTCCGGCGTCCTTTCCCTTGGTCACGGTGTTGCCTATCAGTATCCTCCTGTCGGCCTCCACACCCCTTATACTGTTGGGGTCGGAGTTCACGGCCACCACGGTGGTGTTGGGCATCCTCTCATGGTATATCCTGGTGGCCATCCGGGATCCTCCTCCGCCCGTGCAGACCACGCACGCGGCCGGAGGGGTTATCCCATGTCTCATCACGGTCACGAGTTCCCAGTGCAGGTCCTCGGCTTGGCCCATAAAACCTATGTCCTCGGCTTCAAATACGGTCATCTGGTTCTCCTCCTTTGATATACGGTGTGGTGGTTTTTCCGCCGCCGGCGGCCGGGGTCATCACTCCGTGCGGCGGAAAGGATGAGGGTCGGAGCCAGCTGGCTCTTCCCTGCCTTGCATCCCGTCGTGCATCCATCCCTTCTGGCGAGCTGCGTCCTTTCATCTTTCTCCCGGCCTCATTTCCTTATCATCTGTCTGCTGCTCTCTTCCCTTTCCATGAATGCGAGGAATCTGGCGTCCCTGTTCATGGCCTCCTTCGCATCTTCTACCGTCATGTCCCTCAGGTTCTCGAACAGGAACATCTCCACGGCCTCCCAGGGGGTCTTGTAGTATCTGTGGTCTGCCAGCCACTTCACCCTCCAGTACACGGGAGCGGGGAGCCTTATCTTCAGATAGACGTACTCCCCCTGATTCTCCACTCCCACGCTGGAGCCCATGATGCCGCCGGCTGCCATCCTCTCCCCGGCGTAGGAGACGTAGTACTCCTCCATGGCCCTCCGCACGTAGTCGCTGAGGTTCCTCATCTCCGGGTCTTCCTCTATCACGTCCCTGGCCTTCTCCACCAGATGGTGGGGGACACGGACGCTCACCCTTACGTAGTGCTCTCCTGTCATGGGGTCCTTCCTCCGTGGAATGCGGGCGAACGTGAACGGGCAAAGTGCTTCCGGGGCCCATCGGAAAACAGGTGGTATGGAGACCGGGATGGCGGCACCGGGAGTGAAGCGGTGTCGTGGGAACTGAAAACCCTTGGACGGGGGGCGGGAGAAGGCGGAGACCTGCTGTCATACTGTTGTCGGGATACATACGGCTGCCCCTTGATATGAAACCGGGCACAGGACCTTTCTCGGCCGTGCCCGTCATCCCATATAGCATGTTGATATATAAGTCTTTTGGTCAAAAATGACAAACGATACTTAAAGACCGTAATTCCGTCCCATACAGTCGGATACGTCCGGACCCTTGCCGTGAAGCCCGAGAGGGGGGAAACATAGAAATACGGCCGGCCGCTCCTCCCCATCCCATGAACCCCCGGTTGAGGGAGATGCTGGAGAGACAGCACTACAGGGTGGTGGGCAGCCACGGCGGCGTGAAACTGTGCCACTGGCTCAAGAAGAAGCTCACCACCGGCGAGGCCTGCTACAAGGAAAAATTCTACGGCATAGAGAGCCACCGCTGCCTCCAGATGACCCCGGCCGTGGACGCATGCACCCAGTCCTGTCTCTTCTGCTGGAGATTCCAGGGGTTCACCAGAACATCCATATCGGACCCGGACGACCCGAAAGCCCTTCTGGACGGCTCCATAGAGGCCCAGCGGAAGCTCATATCCGGATTCGGAGGAGACCCACGGGTATCCAGGGAGATGTACGAGGAGGCGAAGAACCCCAACCAGATAGCCATATCCCTCTCCGGCGAACCCACCCTCTACGAGAGGCTGGGGGAGTTCATAGAAGAGGCAAAACGGAGGAACATGACAACCTTCGTTGTGTCC
>JAGHBH010000071.1 GCA_021161085.1 Thermoplasmata archaeon
CTTCATCCCCCCGGTCCCCTGATCCCGCTCCCCCCGTCCCGGCATCAACGGGCTCGGACCCCCCGGGCTGCTCCGGGAGAACATTCCCATCGCTATCCCCGGGCGTCTCCGCGGCCGTACCGTCACCCGCTGTGGGAGGTGTGGGGGAATCCACTTCCGCCGTCTCGGTCTTGCACTTCCTGGGGCTCATCTCTTTTTCCTCACACGAAGGATTTCAGCTTCTGATGCAGCTCCGGCATCCATCTCTTGTAGCATTCGTCCGCCACTATGTCCCCTCTCTCCCCTCACCTTCTCTATGACCTTCTCTGCGAACACCGGCCAGAGGTTGTCCGTCATGTAGGGGGCGCTGGTTCCCAGCTCGTTGAAGGTCATGGTCACTATCTCGTCCACGGAGCCTATTCCCAGGGTCTCCCCGATGAGGCCCTTCATCCACTCAAGGATGCGCATGTTCTTCTTGTAGCCCCTGGTCTGGTCGAACTGCTCAACGAATAGCCTGCGGCTCAGCCCCCGGAGAGCTCGTCCGCCACCTCATCCGGCAGCTTGGAGAGGGAGGCCTCGGTCATGGGCCTCTGTTCGAATATGTGGAGAACGACCTGGCTGACCTTGAGCATCTCCTTGATGGCGGCCATCCCCCTCTCCACGTCGTCCTCGCCGACCTTGACCAGCACGATGAAGGCGTTCTTCCCCACCCCGGAGGTTAACACCACCCCCTCCGGATACTGCTCCATGGAGAACCGCATGTTCTCGCTCCGAAGCTGCGCACATATGGAGGGCAGCATGTCCTTGACCAGGTTGAAGAAGTAGAACTGGGGAGGGGTCATCATGTCCGGCAGGAGGCCGGAGAATATCCTTCCGTCAACGCCCACGAACAGCACCAGGTCGCCGTCCACCCTGTCCTTCAGGGAGGAGAGCTCCATGTCCAGCATGTACTTCAGCAGCGTTGCGGTCTTGGCCTCAAGCGTCTTTTCCATGGTTTTTTTGGCACTCACGCCCATCGCCTCCTGGATGGGACACCGGCCCCCTAGTGGAGGCCGTACGTCTCGAAGATTATCTGGAGGGCCTCCTCCGGGGAGTACTCGTATATCCAGTTCTCCTTCATCCTGACCAGACGGGTTATCACATGCTCCGGAGCCTTGAGGGCCTTGGCGGTCTCTATGGCCTCGTCGAATATCTGGTCGTGGTTCTCCCGCTCCTTCTTCTCCACCTCTATCGGGGTGCTGCGGATTATGGCCCCCACACCACGGGCGAACATATACGGGTAGACGCCCTCCTTGTGGGCCGTCCCCCTCATCTTTATTATCTTCATGGTCCGGTTGAACGCTCCGCCTATGGGGTGGTATTCGAGGTGGAACACCGCATCCGCCAGATATATGGGCAGGAGCACATCCTCCCCTATGGTCTCTCCCGGTCTGGAGTGCTCCTCCACCGTGGCCAGCACCACGCCCAGCTCCTTGAGGGTGTAGAACAGCTTGCCTATCAGTTCCCTCTGGAGCAGCTTGTCCTCTGTGGCCCATATCACCGGGGTCATGGGGTCTATGACCACCCTCGTCTTTATCTCGTAGTCGGCCCTGGCCTTGACCAGCTGGGGGAGCTGCTCCTCTATCATCTTCTTGAAGTTCTTTCCCTTCAGATGTATGAAGAACAGGGACTTCTCGTAGTGCTCCTGCATGTCCCAGCCCATCATCTCCGCCTCTTTCATTATCTGGTTAGGGGTCTCCTCCATGGTCACGTACAGGGCCTGTTCTCCCTTCTCTATGCCGTGCATCAGGAACTGGAGGGCAAAGGTGGTCTTTCCGGTACCGGAAGAACCCACTATCACCGCGGCGGTGTTGTTTATGAGACCTCCCTCTATCAGGGGGTCAAGCCCGTATATGCCGGTTTCTATTCTCTCAACCATCCTGGTCGCCTCCCTTGTCTATTCCTCTTCTTCCTCGCTCTTCTCCTTGTTAATATACTTGGAGAGCAATTCCGCAAAACCCTTGCTCTTCTTGGCCTCCTCCGAGAGGTTGATTATCTCCCGCTCGTCCACCTCCCAGATGGGCGTGGACTCCACGGTCTCGCTGAAGGCCTCTGCGAAGGATGCCACCCCCGCTATGGATGCCGTGACATCGGATATGTGCTCCCACGGCGGCGGGAAGTCCTCCTCCTTTCCTATAAGGAGGCCGCTGACATACTTGGAGTAGGTGGTCCCGAGCCTTGTCAGCCTGCCTCCCTCGTCTATTATGTGATATCTACTTAGTATATCTAGTCTATATTCCACATCCTCCTCTTCCAGGGAGAGGGCCTCCGCCAGGACCCGCGTGTCGGCCGCTCCCCTGCGGGATATCTCCTCCACCAGGCTCCTGTCGGTCCTGTCCAAGACCATCTGGTAGACGCTGAGGGGCTGGAGGTTCACCTCGAAAACGCATGCCTCCTTCCCCTCGTTGATGCACTCAACCTCCTCGCTGGTGTTGACTATCTGCAGGTCCTTGGCGTAGACCTGGGCCAGGGCATCGGTGGTGACGTAGCACGTCTTCTTTCCCTGGATCTCGGGATACATCCTGGCGACGGGGTTGTCCCTTATCCTGTAGGTGTGCTTGAACCGCTCCACGTCTATTATCTCCATGTCCCCCAGCCCTATATCCCTGAAGACCCTCCGGAAGAACTGGAACAGAGGGGTGTTGGCCGCCTGCTCCGGCGTCTCGGCCCTGAGGAACTTGCGGGTCTCCACCGGGGGAACCTTGGAGGATTCCACTGCGTGGGATATGCCCGCCTCTATCCTGGTGAGCTTCTGCAGGGTGGCAAGGGTCTTGGCGAAGCTGGAAAACGTGTTCTCAGTCATGGAACACCCCCATATCCTCGAGAAGCCTCTGGTCCTTCTCCAAGAGATGCTCCCTCGCCAGTCCCGTCAGCCTCCCGTCCCTTATGAGGCCCCGGGCCTCGGCATCCTCCAGGAGGGCCTGCACCACCTCTTCGCCCACGCCCAGGACGTTGGCCAGCCCCCACGTGTCGTGCAGTCCCAGGGCCCAGAGCTTGAGGAAGTCCCCCATGACGGTGGATGTCTCCTCCTTCCTGACATAGGGGAGCAGGAAGTGCCGGAGAGCGTCCAGGAACTCGGCGTTGTCCCCGGTGATTATGACATCCGTCTCTCCGAGACAGAGCGCTATCTTCTTGGGCTCCTCTTCCAGGACGGTTATGGAGACCAGGTCCTTGACCGCTATCTCGTACCACCTGTCCTCGTCCTTTATCACCAGCCCCCGGAGGGTCAGGAAAAGCTCGCCGGCCTTCCATTGGAGTGCCACGGGGGGTGCGGAGAGGCTGTGATTGACCTTGAACCTTATATCATCCAGTTTCTGGGTTTGAAGTTTCATCTTCCACCCTCTGTTGTATTTTTTCCAGCTGCCGTGTTATCCGCTATGGCTCCATCCGGCTCTTCATTTATATACCTTTCGTAGAAATGAAGGGAAAAACCCATCTCCCCAAGTTTTATGGTGTAGAAAGTAAAAATCTATAGCCAGTATACCAAAAAAAGTTTTATGGTATGGAAAGTAAAAAGGGCTTTTGTCTCCTCCCGACATCGGTCAAAAACATCTCCGCAAAAGATATATCGGGGTTAGACATCCCCCCATCCCCCGCCTATCTATAATACTGCCTATATGGTAAATATATGATAAAGTCACAAGCGACATATATTGCCCGTGGGAGATGATGCAGATGCTCAAGGAAATAGCGGAGAGGATGAGCAGCCACCCCAGGAGCCTGCTGATATTCGTCATAGTGACCTCGATAGTGCTCTCGGCCGCGGCATCCAACATATCCTTCGAGACCGAGGAGGACAGCTTCAACCCCCAGAACGATGTCGCCCTGGCCAACAGGGAGGTGGGCGAGAAGTTCGGCATGGAGAGCGAGATGGCACAGATACTCGTGGTGCAGGAAGGGGGGAACGCCCTGACACCAGAGATTCTAAAAGGTTCCGTCATGATGGAATGGGCTCTCGAGAACGACTCCACCATCTCCCCCCTGCTGGACACCAACACGCCCTTCTCCGTCTACGGACCGGCGGA
Organism: Thermoplasmata archaeon; assembly: GCA_021161085.1. Classification (GTDB taxonomy): domain Archaea; phylum Thermoplasmatota; class Thermoplasmata; order JAGHBH01; family JAGHBH01; genus JAGHBH01. The sequence continues at coordinate 4,044 of JAGHBH010000071.1, forward strand.
CATGATATACACCGGAGCAAAGCTCTTGGGCTCCCTGGATGACAACACCGAAGCCCTGGAGAGCATGGACGAGAACCTTTCGCAGATGAACCTCTCCGTCATCTCCGATTCCTTCGCCCTGCCGCTCTCCCAGGCGGAAGCCGCCATGGTCCTGGCAAACTCCACGGGGGACCCGGTGCTGCTCAACGCCACCAGGGATCTCTACGGCATCACCCCCCGGCTCATGGCCTCTTCCGCGGACGGACCGGGAGGAGGGGGGCAGAGCAACCAGTCTTCCATGAACATGCCCATGTTCTCCTCCCTCTCCAGCATAGTCTCGGCCTCATGGGACAACACCACCACCCTCTACCCGGTGAAGGGGGCGGCGGCCAACATGACCGCAAACATCC
>JAGHBH010000107.1 GCA_021161085.1 Thermoplasmata archaeon
CCCCTGGCCAGGATGGTTGACGTGGAGACCGTCAGGCTGCTGAGAGAGAGGTATCCCGATGCCCCGGTGGTGGCCTACGTGAACAGGCCACCACCGGGGCATCGGGATACCTCTCTCTCAGCAGCCTGACGGTCTCCACGTCAACCATCCTGGCCAGGGGGCATACGGAGGCTGGCTCCGGGGAGATGACACGCCTGGATGGGTTTACCAGAAAAGCCGTCTCGGCCATGAACCATACACCGCAGACCATAATGGTGTCCAAATCGGTCTCACGGGCCTTGAGAGCCATGGCCAGGGAATCCCCCACAATATCCCCTATATCCTGCACCTCTGGACGCTGGTAGTTGTGGACAAGGATGAGGACACCCTTTTCCTCGGCGAGCCTTCTTATCTCCCGCTGCATCTCGTCCGCGGACATGGAGCGGTATCTCTCGGGCACCTCACCCCCACCCCCCACGCCGCCGTCACGGGGCACGGGTTCCATCATGAAGCCCGGGAAGAACAGGGGGTATATACGCTTTTACCCTCAAACACACCGAAACACATGCCCGGCCTCATTCCCCCTTTCCCGGCTGCCTACACCTCTTGTTGGGCCTCCCTGACCTCCCCCACCGTGCCGAACCTCAGCAGCCCGATCTCCGTGACCGCATACACAACGGCCAGGTCCATGTCCACACCGGAGAGCAACGGGGAGAGAAAATCTCCCTTGAGAACATCGTTCCCCCGGGCCAGAGGACTGAAAGCGGGAAGAACCAGAATGCCGCCCTCCCGCATGGGCAGATGGAGAAAACACCGGGTCTTGACCACGGCCCCGGAGGCGTCACGCAACGCCACCGCAGGATGCTCGTGACCCAGGACCAGCATCCTCTCCATATCCTCCCCACCCACCATTTCAACGGCCCCCTCCCACTTATGGCCGTGGAGGAATAAAACCCCATCGTGGGTGTGGGAGGAGACCAGGGGAACACCCTTCCTCCTCAAGATGGTGGAGAGGAAATTGTCGTGGTTCCCCCTCACCACCACCACCTCCGCCCAGGATAGAAGCGCGTCCAGAACCTCCTCCACCTCCTCCCACTCCTGACCCAAATTCCTGTCGAAGGCATGTTTGAAATCCCCGTTGACCAGGATGACATCCGGAGATAGGGCGGACATGGTCCTGTCCACCGCCCTCAATATCTCCTCCATCTGCACCCTGGGAATGAAGGTTCCCTCCTCGCCGAGAGCGGCCTCGTATCCTATATGCAGGTCCGCCATGGCCACCAGACCGTTTACCAGCACCGCCCCTGTGTTGTACAGCAACACCCCGGGGGAGACCTCCACCCTGTCCATGACCCGGGCCTCCCTGACAGCCGCCGGAGGTCACGGGCTCCCGATGGCCGGTTCGACGGCGTCCTTTTCTGGTTCAACGGTCATGGAAACATCCACATGGCCGGCGTCCAGGGTCAGAAAACTGGCGGAGATGACGTCGGCGCACAGAGCGTAATCCCCCAGGTTTTCCCGGGTTATGCCTCCCGAGACCTCCACAACCACCCAGGGCCTGCGCTCCTTCACCGCATGATAGCATTCCGCAGCATCCCCCGGAGCCATGTTGTCCAGCATGATGACGTCCGCCCCGGCGTCCACCGCCTCCAGGGCCATATCCAGGGTCTCCACCTCCACCTCAACCACATGATACGGGTCCCTCTTGGCCCGCAAAACGGCCTCACGCACACCACCGATCATGGCGATGTGGTTGTCCTTTATCAACACCATGTCGTCCAGCCTCCACCGGTGCCTCAGACCCCCGCCTATTTCCACGGCCCTCTTCTCGAAGAACCTGAAACCGGGGGTGGTCTTCCTGGTGGCGGCCACACGGACGGAGGGGTTGACACCGCGGAGGATATCCACCGCCTCCCTCGTCACCGTGGCTATGGCGCTCATCCTGGAAACGAGGTTCAACGCCAGCCTCTCCCCCGCCAAAAGAGCCTCCACCGGGCCACGGCACCGCAGGGCTTCGGCGCCCGCCTCCACCCTGTCGCCGTCGGAAACAAGGGGCTCAACGGCGCAGCCCAGGATGTCAAACACCATGGCCGCCTCACGCAGTCCGGCTGCAACACAGCCCTCTCCGAACACCATCGAGCCGCGTCCCGGGACACCACCAAGGTCCAGTGTTCCCGTGGTGATATCCCCCCACCCCAGGTCTTCACGGAGGAACTCCTCCAGACGACTACGGACATACATCTCTTCCATGGATACAGGATGGACACGGGGGTTTAAAAATGTTGGCAACTGCCTCTACGAGCTCGCCTCCTCCCTGCACAGCTCCTCTATCTTCTTCACCAGCTTGGAGCGGATGGCCACCATTATCTCCCTGCCGTCCTTGTCCTTGGCCATCTTGTATCCCTCCCGATAGAACTCCCCATCCACCTCCAGAAAGGGGGCCGGGGCATCATTCACCATCTCATGGAAGGCCAGAACGCTCAGTCCGTCCGCCGTCCTCACATCCACCACATCCACCACATCATCCACACCGGGGAGGTCCTTGATATGGCTCTTCACATACTCACACGCCTGGCAATCCGCCTTGGTCACCAGCACCGCACGCTTCCTGGCCATGCACACCACCTCAAAGTACCGCCCGCCCAGAGGGAGGGGGCCGGCGGCGGAGACAACGCACAAGCGGTATAAGAGGATGTTGGAGGTATAGAGGGAATAGGGTGAAAAAGAGGTATCCTTGGCGCATGAACTACTCATTTTTTATACAAAAAACCATAATTTTTTCAGGAAGGTTTATAAACCTGCCTGGTGTTGCCCCTCCGAGAGGAAGGGTGTGGATGGACCCACAGATCGAGAAGATCATCGAGACCCTGGAGGAATACGCCGGTCCCATCTCCCGCTTCGTTGTCGCCAAACAGGTGACGGACATGGAGGGGGACATGGAGGAATTCCCCGAGTACCTGTTGCCCCAGCTCGTGGACAGATGTATAGAGGCTGCCATCTTCAACCCAGCACTCAAGGAAAAGGCGAAGAGGAGACTATCCGCGGTCATACGATCCAGTGAATGAGAGGGACCGTGAAACTATAAAGGGCGGGGTTCATATCTCACCCCTCTCCACCAGATGGCAGGCACACATGTGTCCGTCCTTGACCTCCACCAGAGAGGGCTCTCTCTCGGCACAGATGTCGGTGGCATACACACACCTGGTTCTGAACACACAGCCGGAAGGCCTCTCGAGGGCGGAGGGCATCTCTCCGGTGAGCGGAAGAGGCGTCCTCTCCCGGGTCGGGTCGGCCACCGGCACCGCCTTTATCAACGCTCTGGTGTACGGGTGGAGGGGCTCCTTTATCACACCCTCCGTATCCGCCATCTCCACTATCTTGCCGAGGTACATCACGGCCATCCTGTCGGACATATATCTGGCCACGGATATGTCGTGGGTTATGAGTATGAAAGCCATGCCGTATTTTTCCCGGAGTCCCAGGAGCAACTGCATGACACCCGCCCGTATGGACACATCCAGCATGGAGACCGGTTCGTCGGCCACTATGAACGCCGGATCCACCACAAGGGCCCGTGCTATGGAAACCCTCTGCCTCTCTCCGCCGCTGAGCTCGTGGGGGAACCTCTCCAGATATTCCTCCACCGGCCTCAATCCGGCGTCTTCCAGGGCTTTCAGGGTGCGGTCGGCCATCTCCTCCGGCGTCCCCATTTGATAATTCCTGAGGGGTTCCACCACCCACTGGGAGACGGTCATCCGGGGGTTGAGGGACGCATAGGGGTCCTGGAATATCATCTGCATCTTTCGCCTGAACTTCTTCAGCTCCCCACCGGCCAGACCCGCTATATCCGTCCCCTGGAAGAATATAGAGCCCTCGGTGGGTCTCTCCAGCCTGACCACGAGCCTTCCTATGGTGGTCTTGCCGCATCCCGTCTCCCCCACCAGGCCGAACACCTCCCTCTCCCCCACGGAAAAGGTGACACCGTCTACAGCTCTCACATATTTGGGTTTCGAGAAAAGTCTGTCTTTCTTGAGCTCGAAGTATTTCTTCAGGCCCACGATATCCAAGACGTTACCATTCATCTCCAGCACTCTCCGCTGCGGCCTTATGACACCAGACAACATGATTCGGGCCCACCACGGTGGCCTCCGGAGTCTCCCTGGAGCATACGGATTTCGCAAAGGGACACCGGGGGTGGAACCTGCATCCCCCGGGCGGGTTCACCAGAGGCGGCGGACTTCCGGGTATGGACTGGAGGCGTGCGAGAAGGGTCTCCTTGTCTCCCTTGATGGTCGGTATGGAGTTCAGGAGACCCATGGTGTATGGATGTCTGGGGTCCATGAAGAGGTCCAGGGTGTTGCCGGTCTCCGCGAGCCGTCCGGCGTACATCACCGCCATCCTGTCAGATATCTCCGCCACCGTGGATATGTCGTGGCTTATCATTATCATGGCCATCCTGTACTCTTTCTGGATGTTCTTTATCTCCCCCAGTATCTTGTACTGGGTGATGACATCCAGCGCCGTTGTTGGCTCGTCCGCTATCATCAGGGGCGGGTTGAGGGCCAGGGCCATGGCTATGAGGGCTCTCTGCTTCATGCCGCCGCTGTACTCGTGGGGATATTTGTCTATCCGGTCCTTGGCTATGCCGACGATATCATACAGCTCCTCCACCCTGCGCCTGGCCGCCTCCTGCATGGCCTTGGAGGTATGCTTCTGATTCTCGGACAGCTCCAGATAGGCCATCTTCCCCAGAGCATCCGGATGTGCCAGTATGGCCTCCTCTATCTGCCTGCCCACCTTGTAAACCGGATTGAGGGCGTCCATCGCCCCCTGGAAGATGATGCTTATGTCCCTCCACCTCACCTTCCTTATCTCGGGATGAAACAGGTTTATCGTCCCGTCCCTGTTGATGTACTGGAGCAAGTCCCTGCCCTTGAACAGTATCTCGCCGCCCTTGACGTACGCATTCTTGGGCAGAAGCTGGGTAATGGCATAGGCCGTGGTGGTCTTTCCGCAGCCGCTCTCCCCCACTATGCCCAGGGTCTCTCCCTCATCCACGAAGAAGGAGACGCCGTCCACTGCCTCTACCCACCCCTCCCTCACCTTGAAGTATATCCTCAGATCCTTTACCTCTAAGAGATGCATGGTCATCTACTCTCCGACTGCAGCTCCGTTTCATCCGTCATTCTCATCTTCCGTCTGTCTCCTCTTGTTATTTTGCCTGTTTCCGCCTACCCATTCTATCTGCTCCTCAGTCTCGGATTCACCACCTCGTCGAACGCACGACCTATCAGGTAGAAAGCGAGAGAGAACAGGGTTATGGATATGCCCGGGGGAAGAAGCCACCAGGGGGCCGTCAGCGTGTTGCCGCTTATCCTCAGATACTGGAGCATCATACCCCATGTTATGGCCGTCTGGTCACCCATACCCAGGAAAGCCAGTATGGCCTCGGTGATTATGGCCCCGGAAATCGTGAACACCATGTAGAGGAATGTGAGAGGAAGAACGTTGGGTGCCAGATGGCGGAATATGATGGTGAAATTCCCCGCGCCAGAGACCCTGGCCGCATCGACAAAACTCCTGTTCTTAAGACTCAACGCCTGGGAACGGATAACCCTGGCAACCCCCGCCCAGCTGAATATGGCTATGATGAGTATTATGTTGAAAATGGAGGGGCCCAGAACCGCAACGAGCAGGAGCGCCACCACCAGCACCGGGAGGGTGAGGAAAATGTCCGTTGTCCTCATCAGGATGGTATCCACCCAGCCGCCGAAATATCCCGCCAGAAGCCCCACAAGAGTACCGAGGCCGGCAGACAGAACGGCGGCCACTATACCCACCACCAGCTCTATCCTGGTGGCATATATCAGATTGGTGAATATGTCATGGCCGAAAACGTCCGTTCCAAGGATATAGGTGTTGCCCGACGGATACTTCCCGGGAGGAAGCGGGGCTATATAGTTGCCCGTGATGGACTGAACATAGAGACTGCCGTCCTTCGTTATGACACCAAAATAGTTGCCCGCCGACGAACCGACACTCAGAATGTTGCCCAGATACACAGCAGGCGTGGCAGCGGTCCCCGGCACGGAGAAAGAGGCATCCAGTTCCATGTTCTCCGTCAGGATATAGATGTTCCCCTCGTCATTGCTGAACACGTAATTCCTGGAACTCGGGACATAACCGGGCTGACCGGTCATCCGGGATGGAAAGGTGAACACCCACGAGCCGTTGCCGTTCACCAACCCGGTCGCAGGCGATATGGAGGCCACGAATCCCATCCCCTCCGATGTCCCCGTGATCAGAGCCTCTCCTCTGAGGGTGGGACACACAGCGTCCACCTCGGGATTCCTCAGACCGGCGGCGGTTATGGTGCTCCACCACTCCAGGGTGCCGTTGCACCTGTAAAGAGAAAATATCCGGCCGTCCCGGCCCGCTAGGATTATCCTCTCCTTGCCCTCTGTCTCCGACGGATTCTCCTTGTAGAGGGTTATGGGCCTCACCGGGGCAGGCTCCACCACGCTCCCGACGACATCCGACAGGTTCCCGTACGAGGTGAACCAGACCACATCCCCCACCCCTACACCCTGGCCGCCACCGTCCCCATGTCCCTCGAGGGACAGAGCGGCAACCCCAGTATCCAGGGGAAGGACGATCAGGCTCCCGTTCTCCAACGAGGGAAGGTAAATCAGCACCGGACTCCCCACTATGGAAGCGTTTTCCAGCACCGGATAGGCACTCAGGTTGACCGTGGCCAGATACGTTCTCTCCGAGGTCTCCCCGATGCTCTGGTCCGGAGGGATCTTGGCATAGACCGAAACGTTCCTCTCGTCCGCCATGGCATAATACATCTCTCCCATGGTGTTGCCGCTGCTCCAGGCATCCCACAGATTGCTGTAATAAACGGGCCGGAACGAAAGAGGGGTTGAAGAGAGAAGAGCCATGGAGGGATAGGAATACTCCGACACCGTCCCGTTCACCACGGCCAGCAGACGGTCGCCCCTGAATCTGAACGGAAACGCCTTGGAAACATCCTCTCCGATATAATATGCGGAAGAAGAGGGCATCTTTATCACTATGCTCTTTCCCTC
>JAGHBH010000004.1 GCA_021161085.1 Thermoplasmata archaeon
ATTATACGGTGAAGATGGTTATGGCCAAATCTTACGGCCAGTTCTTCCTCTCCACTCTCGGTGTGCCGATAATTCCCAAGGCCATATGGGAGGACCATCTCGGGTCTGACGGGACTGTGGACACCCTCTGGAACGATGTGAAGGCGGCCACCGGAACAGGTCCTTTCTATTATGCCGGTGGGGAGAAGGATGTCTATAGAGAGGTTAGGCGGTTTGACGACTACTGGGGAAAGAATTTCACCACTCCTTCCGGTCACAGATTGTTCCCTCAGGAGGTCACGAGGATATATTTCAAGCTCTATTCCTCCCTGGACACCGCCATTCTGGCTCTGAAGAGCGGCCAGGTGGATCACATCCCGTGGACGGTCACCCCCGGTTATGTGTCTGATCTGATAAGCAATCCCAACACGGATGTGATGTCCATAAGTGACAACGGCTATTTCTATCTGGCATTCAACATGAAGAGGGAGCCCATGAACCAGCTGGCTTTCAGAAAGGCTGTGAGCCATTGTATAGACAAGGTGACAATTGTCGAGCGGTATATGGGTGGCTTCGGCCAGGCTGGCGACTCGGTTGAGCCTCCTTTCTGGACGGATTGGTACAACAGCAGTGTGACCCATTACGAGTTCGACACGGACGTGGCCCGACAGGTGTTGGAGGATGCCGGCTATACGGGCTTCGATTCCACTCTGAAGATGCCTGACGGACGACCGGTTCCTCCTCTGGTCATTTTGACCCCTCCTGCTGATTACGATCCCGTGAGGATAAAGGCTGGAGAGGTGATAGCCAAGAACCTCCGGAGTCTGGGTATGGATGCGGTTGCCAAGGCCGTTGATTTCGATACTCTGGTTGCAAAGATGAACGCTTTCGATTATGACATGTTGATCATAGGATGGAGTCTTTCCGGCGAGCCTGTGGGCAACGTTTTCGACATCCTGGGCCCCGAGGCCAGCCAGAACTATTTCGCTTTCTGGTCGGTGGAGCATGACAACCCCTGGTACAAGGATATCGGCGGTGTTTCCACCCTGGCCGACGAGGAGACGCAGGCTCTGGCCAACCAGGTATATGACCTGGGTGTTAAGGCCAAGGAGAGCTTTGACAGGGAAGAGCAGATAAAATACACGAAGTGGGCCCAGGCGGTGATATCCGACGCCCTGCCCGTGAATGTGCTGTATTATAGGGTGAACAACTATGCCATATCCACCGCATGGAACGGCTGGATTCCCTTCATGGGTGAACTATTGAACGGCTATTCCGTAGCGGCTTTGAGCCGTTCCGAGGAGACCGTGGTGGGAGAGACACTCACCGCGCTGATAAATGTGCCTGAGAAGCTTCCTTATGACATGCCGGTCTCGGGTTCGGTGGTGGTGATAGATGGTAACGGCATGCCCGTGGAAGGAGCCACCGTTTCCCTCCAGGGCTCGGGTGTCTCCTTCACACCCACCAGCGGAACCACTGATGCCACCGGTGTCTTCATGTTCAAAGTGACCGGGGATTCTCATGGGTATGTGACCATAAGGGCCACCGCCGAGTCCGGTGGAGCCTCTTTCACCGCCGAGAAGGTGGTGAGTGTTTACATGGGTGCTCCGCCGACCCTCTATCTGTCGGTGGTTCCGGACAAGATATTCCTCGATGCGGGCGAGAGCACGACTCTGCATCTGAAGGTGGTCAACCAGCTCGGGGAGCCTGTTTCCGGTGTCAACGTGACCTTGGACACGGGGCTGATGGGTTACGGTACCGTGGATCACACTTCCGTGGCCACAGGGCCTAATGGGGAGGCGGAGATGGTTTACACCGCTCCATCGGATGTGCCGATAAACCAGCACCTCCAGGTTCGTATGTCTCTCTCTGTGGACCCCGTGTCTCCGTATTCCGCCAACATGATAAACACCGTGACCCAGTACCTGGTGGTGAAGAACACCTCTCCCAGCGAGTGGCATTTCGTGCAGGTGGAGGGGGCCACGAGATATTCCTGTGATGCCTCCAACAACGCCGCCACCATAACGATCCGGGCGATTGACGAGAATGGGAACGGCATAGGGGGAGAGAATCTGACCATCACCTACACCAACCCCGACACCCTCTCGTCCGCACCCTCTTATGTGGTGACCGAGGCCAGCGGGTACGCTAACATAACCGTCCAGTTCAAGGACGGCATAGACACCAACGCCACATTCATCTGGATAAAGAACGATCTCGTGGCCAATGGTGTGGGAGCCGGTATCACCCTTCTCTACAAGGGCTCCACGATCCCCTCCGAAGATGTGTACGGTGGTCTGATAACCATCAACCAGGTTCCCATGCTGGACCCCGACAGTGGAGATGGATTGAACTTCACCATAAAGATATACGACCTGGATGGAAACCCCCCGACGGCGGATGTACCGGTGGCCCTTATAATCGGTGAGCCCTTCGTCGGGCCGGTTGCGGGTCTGGAGAGCGCTCCATCTTACATCTACAGCAGCCTTTGGGATTATGCGGGCATACAGGTGTTCACCACCCTGGATGGGGCGTCCCTGAGCACGGGAGGATATTTCCTCAGCGATCTCTTCACGGACGAGGAGATAAACGAGACCAACGAGGGTTTCTACACATCCTGGGATGACGTCCAGGGAGACTGGTGGGCTATGAGCCTTGATCTGGCCAATATGAGCTCGGTCACGGCGGTCAACGGTGAGGCGTCTTTCAACATCACCGCCGAGCAGTTAGCCCTTACGGATAGCGTCCCGAGCATCCTGGCCCTGCCTCTCGGGACCTCCGGGTTCTACTGTGCCGAGGACTACAGCAACTTCTACTGGATATCGCGGGGTGCCACCGTTATCAAGACAGACTTCGTCATGCAGCGCACCCAGAAGATGGCATCGGTCAAGGTGGACCTGGCTGATGGGATAGTCAGGGATATGGGGGATGACAGCACTTCTTCCGGGAGCGTGACCGTGTACGACCAGGACAACAACCCTGTTTCCGGTGTGGAGGTTTCCGGCTATGTGCGTGCCTACGGGGAGAGCCCCTACTTCTCCGTAGACGTGAGCGGAACGACCAACGGCTCCGGTGCGGCGGAGTTCACCATAACTGGCAACACGGCGGACGGCTCTGGCAACCCCCTCACCAATCCGGTGAAGCAGCCTATGTATCTTGAGCCTGTGGTGGACGGTGCGGCCAACATCTTCGCTTCCACGGAGATATTTGACCTCCCCATACAGGCATACGCCGTTCTCGAAGGCACCCCGCTCGTACAGAAGCAGACGGACGACGCCAGCGTGACGCTGACCGTCAAGGTGTTCGACGAGAACGGTGACGCTCTGAGGAACACCACGGTTCTGTTCTCCGCTGACAGGGGAACACTGAGCGCCGACAATGCCACCACCGACGACAACGGGACCGCCCAGGTGACCTACACCCCGACCCTGGAGGATGGAGAGGCCTTTGCGGTTGCCTTCGTCTCTGCCAGTGTTGTCGTTGAGGGATACGGGGCCGGTTCCGCTGTGCTCTCTGTGGTATCCTATAACCCGCCTGCGGAGTCCACGTCGTCACCTTCCATCCCCTCCACCCTTGAGGGTGACACGCTGGTCGTTGCCGGCACGGTGTCCGACGAGGACGGGATAGCATCCGTATCCATCCTGCTGGATGGTGTGGCTGTCGAGGTGGTGAACGTGACCGGCTCACCCACGTCTTACTCCTACAACATCACCCTCACCAACATATCGAAAGGAGAGCATACCCTCAGGGTGGTGGTTACCGACTCAAAGGCCACTTCCACAACCGTGGCGGAGGCCAGTTTCTCCGCCGTCGAGCCCCCTGAGGGCGGCGAGATGCCGTGGATGATGATAATAGCAGTGGTGGTTGTAATGGTCCTCATTGTGGTTGTGGCGGCCATCATGAAAGCCAGAGGTGGAGAGGGAGCTGCCGGTGAAGCGGAGGAGCCCGTGGAGCCCGAGCCCGAGGCAGGTGAGCCCGAGCCGGAGGCCGTGGGGGCCGAGGGTGGTGGTGAGGCTGCATCCGAGGCTCCCGCTCCTGCGGTTCAGGCTCCGGAGGAATCCCCTGTCCCTCAACCCTCTGCAGAGGTTCCCCCTGCGGCTCCTTCTGAGGGCCCGGCCGAGGAGACCTCTGGCGGGAATGAATACTGATGCTAATGCGTATGAAACGCCCGCATCACCACTGGCCCTCTATCTGTGGATGGCATGTGCAGGCCCATCGGCCTGTGTGCGGGACAGGTGTGTGGCACGGGTCGGTGGCGCGTGACGAGAGCCAGGCGGATGCGTTCCGGTGATGGACCTCAGGGAGGATGAGATATGGCCAGCATGAAACGGTATCTGGCGGTCAGAACGGCCCAGATGGTGGTTACGCTCTTCATAATCCTGACCGTAACTTTCATACTCTTCGAGAAGCTTCCGGCCAGACCCTACGATCTGCTGAGCCAGAGTCCTCTGATAAAGCCGTCCCAGAAGGAGTATCTTATCCATCTCTACGGTTTTGACAAGCCCCAGCTGGAAAGGTATTTTATCTACATGAAGAACATGGTGACCTTCAACTTCGGATATTCCATATCCAAGGGGGTTCCCGTGTGGAGCGAACTCTCGGCAAGGATACCTCGGACCCTCATGTTGTTCGGTTTGAGCGTCATATTGTCCTATATCTTCGGGGCTCTGGTCGGAGCATATATAGCATGGAAGAGGGGCGGTGTTGCTGATGGAACGGCGGTGGTGACATCGCTGGTGTTCTACAACATGCCGTCTTTCTGGATAGGCCTTATCTTCCTTTTTGTTTTCTCCTACAAGCTGGGATGGTTTCCCCTGACCGCATGGCCCCAGGTGCCCAACTACACCATCTTGGACATCATGCACCACACCTTCCTGCCGCTGGTGACGCTGGTGCTGTTGAGCCTTGCCGGAACCATCCTTCTCATGCGGACCAGCATGCTGGAGGTGATAGGCGAGAATTACATATTGACCGCTATAGCCAAGGGGCTGCCGGAGAGAACGGTGCTCTTCCGCCATGCTGCCCGGAATGCCACTCTCCCTCTGGTCACCGCCCTTGTAATATCTCTGGCGTTTGCGATGGGCGGTGCGGTTGTGCTGGAGCAGGTTTTCAGCTTTCCCGGGGTGGGGTTGCTGTATATAACCGCTCTCTCCCAGCTGGATTTTCCGGTGGCCCAGGCGACGCTCTTCATAATCTCGTTGATGGTGCTGATAGGGAACCTGATAGCCGATATCCTGTATGCTTATCTGGATCCGAGGATCCGTCTGGGGTGAGATTTTATGGTCGGTGAGAGAGTGAAAGACGACGACAACGCCTCCGGAGTCCCCAGCACAGCTCCTCAGAAGGACATTCTCACGGCCCCCCAGTGGAGGCAGTCAGTGAGCCGTTTCAGCAAGAGATTTGCCGCCGGGTGGAGGATATACCGGCACAGCAAGATGGGAATGGTGGGTCTGTCCATTATAGCGGCTTTCGTTCTGATGGCTCTTCTGGCGCCCTTTCTCACCCCCTATTCCCCACAGTTTCTGGCTCCGGCCGAGGATGTGTTCGACGCCGACAGGCTGGTGAAGGAGATCCCCCGGGACCTGCTTGTGGGGATAGACGACCCGGGGAGCGAAAACTGGATGACCCCCGTTGGCTACTCAACCGGGGGAGGGGACAGTCTCGACACCATAGTGACAGCGTCCAGGGAGGGGCATGTGGTGGTGTTTGACGTGGAG
>JAGHBH010000112.1 GCA_021161085.1 Thermoplasmata archaeon
CGACACGATATATAGCCCGCCCTGGGGAAACCCGCCGCCCAGTATGACTTCCAGCCCCTCCACCCCTGTGGATACCTCATCCTTCTTTTCGACCATTATCCTCTCCTCCCTGCTCCTCATAGAGGTTGGCTATCAGTCTGGCAGACAGGTCTTCCCCCACATACTCTGCCAGGAGGTCCTTCACGGTGCGGAGGAACAGCTCGGGCTCCCTCCCACTATCCACGGAAGAAAGGATGTTGCTGAGCTTCCTCCTGAACTCATCGTAGACCTTCTCGTCCAGCACGGCCTCGGCTATCCGGTCCACCTTGCCCGGAAGAGAAGACACACGCCTCCGGTTGTATCGGTCCTGGTTTCTCACGTACTCCATGTGCCTTCTCACGGCATCCCGCACGAAATCGTTGGGATTCCTCCACGCCCACTCCGGATGGGTCTCCACTATCTCCTTGACCTGCTCCATCATCACCCTGGAGAGACGGATGCCTATCCATTTGCTCTGGGGGCCGGTGTCTCCATCTCCGGCGGAGCCTCCGTTTTCCTTTCTTCCCTCCCCGGAAAGCCCGTTCTCTCCGGTGCGAGCCATGGGGGAAAGATAGGGGTCAACGTTAAAAACGTTTGCCATCCCCGGGCTCAATAAGATTTAAATATGTTTTTTTAAAAATAAAATGGGGACGGCCGGCCAGGGACGTGAACCCGGACCCGATAGATATACCCGATAGGTATAAATCCCATTGCCATCTTCTCCTCCGCGGAGGACGTACAGATGGCCGTCGGTATGCGTCCTGGAGAACGGATAAGGAGATACCTGCAGCTGGGGAGGATAATGTCGGCCATGCTGACGGCAGGCATAGCCATCATAGGCGCATATTCCACCGGCCACGTACTATCACCCACGGAGTTCCTGGTGTTCATGTGGCTGGGCTTCTGGTTCCACGCCTTCGGAGGGGCGTACAACGAGATAAGCGACTACAGGCTGGACTCCATGGTCAAGGAGCTCAAGGACAAGCCCCTGGTCAGCGGAGCCATCAACATGACCCAGGCGGTGGGCTTCACCCTTCTCACGGTGTTCGCAGGCATACTCGCCCTGGCCCTTTTCTACCCCTCGCCCTGGCCCATAATCATGTGGGTGGCATCCTACGCCGCCGCCGGCTACTACGACGGGAAGGGGAAATACACCCCATATATGTTCGAACTCTCCCTGGGACTGACGTTCTTCTTCTGGGCGTTCTTCGGGGCGGCGGCGGTCAACCCCTCCTTTCCCCAGGGGATAACCATAAACACCATAGCCGTGGCCCTGGTCATATTCATCTTCGCAGTCTATATCAACTGGGGCAACGCCATGAAGGACGCCCCCACGGACAGGAACCTGCACGTCCCCACCAGGGCGGTGGCCTGGGGATACGACCACCGGCAGAGACTCGGCCCGGGAAGCCCCCACATACTCTACGGGCTGCTGATAAAACTCTGCCTGCTGGTGTCCTACGCCCTCCCCATACTCTACCCGCTGTTCACCTCCGACAAGACCCACCTCCTGCCCACCAGACCCCTATTATTCGGCATGGACGTCTACACCCTGTTCTTTCTCTTCTTCGTAGTCCCCACCCAGATATGGGTGGTATACCGGGCGGTGGGCAGACACGACAGGCTGTGGTGGACCAACTACATCGTGGCGGACATATTCCTGACCTGGCTGGCCTTCTCCTTCATGACGGTGATGGTGATAGGAATCTTTGGAAGCATATTCATGTTCCTCCTGCCTCTTTTGTGGTTCGCAGGAACGACCACGCTGATGTACGGAAAACCCATGAGGGTGGGGCTCTGAGATGACGGACTGGAGCAGGGTGTTCGAGCCTGTGGGCGTATACAAGCCTGTTCTCATAGCTCCCCTGGATGAAGACCGGTGGAGGGAAACGGAACGGCTGGGCGGGGACTGGCACGATGTTGGCGGCAGATGTCTAACCAGCCTATCCGGCCTCATACGATTCTGCTCCCTCTCCGGGGAACCCCTTTTCTTCCGTGTGAGGACATCCAGGGAGGTGGACGGTAAAAAAATAGAGGGAGACATAAGGAGGGATTGCAACGCCAACAACAGGATGGGAGCTCTCTACCAAAGGGTCGGAGGATACCTGGGACGGACGTTCAGAAGTGGATCTTATGTGGGTGTGGCGGTCACCACGGACCCCGAAAAGGCCGATTCCCTCTCCGACTGCCCGGGGGCTCTCTTCATCCTGGCGGTGGACTACTTCGAAAACCCGGAGTTATATAATAAAGTGGCCGATATGGTGTCCGGACTGGGGAGGGGAGACCCCTCCGCCCCCCTGAAAGGATATCTGGAATCCCACGGCGCCTTCTGCGGTATGATATCCTTCATCGCGGACATAGCCAAAGACACCGTTTCCCTGGAGTGGCTTGACAACCCGGGGGGTGAGATGCCCTCTTTCCTCACCCCGGAGGATATCCGCCTGGCATCGGAGGCCGAGGAGGGGGGAGACGCCGGACCTTTCATACGCCGCATGAAGGAGGTACCACTGTTCTACTCCCCGATATGCCGGGGGGCCGTCCAGTATGGCCTGAAGAAGGGGGATAGATGGGTGGCTCGCCCCTACGGGGAGATAACGGCTGTGCTCGGCATACGTCCCTCTTTCATGGAGAGATTCCTCGGAGAACTGAAGGGCTGAGACACCGGAGAAAGGGTGGGACGGAGGGCTATTTTTCCCGTTTGACCATGAAATCCACAGCGGCCAGGAGTATCTCCTTGTCCGGGCCGTCCCTCAGCACTCCCAGCAGGCGTCTGCTCTTCTCGGCGTATTCTTCCGCACGGCGGGTTGCGTACTCTATGGCCCCTCCCTCACGCATGGCCTCTATAGCCTTGGCAACGGTCTCCTCGTCCGCCTCCGCGTTGCCGAAAGCTCTGAGGAAAGCCTCCCTCTGTTCTCCCTCGAGATGGTTGAGTGCCCAGACCGCAGATAGGGTCTTTTTTCCGTTCTTTATGTCGCTTCCCACGGGCTTGCCCAGCACCTTCTCGTCCGCCTGGAGGTCCAGCAGGTCGTCCCATATCTGGAAGCCTATGCCCAGGAGCCTGCCGTATTCGTCCAGGGCAGATATCTCCTCCTCCGTGCCCCTGCCGATGAGGGCTCCGCCTTTGGCGGCGGTCTTGAACATGAGGGCGGTCTTCTTCTCCACCATCACCATGTACTCCTCTTCCGTGACCTCCCTCCGGCTCTCGAAATCCATGTCCATCTGCTGGCCCTCGGCGATACCCTGGACCATCATGGAGAAATCCTCGAGTATTGTGCGGAGAACCGGGTCCGGCACGTCGAGTTTTGTCAGGAGGTAGAAGGAACGGGCGAACATGGCGTCGCCGGCGTTTATGGCCGTGGCCTCGTCATAGATGATGTGAACCGCAGGTCGGCCCCGGCGGACGGCATCTTTGTCCATGAGATCGTCGTGGATGAGGGTGAAGTTGTGGGTCATCTCCAGAGCCAGGGCGAAGGGCATCGCCCTCTCCTCGTCCCCGCCCACGGCCGCACACGCCGTGAGGGCCATAACAGGGCGCAGTCTCTTGCCCCCCGCTGCGGGATAGTGCCGCATGGCCTCCACGAGCCTTGGTACCTCTCCGTCTATGACCCGTTCTATCTCCCTGTTGACCCTTTCTATCCTCGGTCTTATCATCTCGACGAAGCCCATATCTTTCACCCGGTATTTTTCACACCTGTATCCTTCACCCGTAATAGCTCGCGGGGATCTCTTCTTCCCTCTCCTCTCCCTCCTCCTCGGCCTGCTCCAGTATATCCACAGCGAGTATCATGTGGGTGGGGATTATCCTTATGAATTCCACATCGTCCTCCCTCAATCCCATGCAGAAGCCCTCATCGCTGCCTATCCCCGTGTAGCCCTTGAACACTCCCCTGGAGACCAGCATCTCCTCCCTGGTGCCCAGGGACAGCACCCTTAGCACCGATCCCTCGACCAGCTTTATCTCAGCGTTGAACAACCCTTTCTTCGCCATATCTTATCCCTCCTCCTTCAGCAGGGCGGACAGATGGTCGATGTTCTTCCTGTAATTCCTCATGGCCATGTCAACGTGGGCCTCGACGAGACCCCATGCCCTGGATATGTCGCCGTACCTGAGCCTGTACCCCTTCTTCACCCCTCCGTCCTCACCCTCCAGAGCGACCCCCTCCAGCAGGTCCAGTTCCTTGAGACGCCGGAGGTGGTTGTAGATGCTGGGTCTGGATGCTCCAAGCAGGGCCTCCATCTCCTCCATGGTCCACGCCTTGTCCGGCCGGCGGAGGAAGCATTCCATGAAAAGCCTGTAGCCCACAGTGTTCATGGCCTCTTCCGGACTGGACACCCTCTTGAGGAATCCCATGTCCATGAGTATGGCTACGGCGACCTTTTCCGGCTCTTTCACATCCGTCAGGGGACGGTTGCTCTTGACCACGAACTCAAAAACCATCTCGCACCGCCACCCTATCACCATGGAGGATTTAAAAATTTCCGGGAAAAAAGACGGAGGCAGGGGGCACGGTGAAGGAAGGGGTTAAGGGATGCGGGATGAGGGGATGCGGGGTGTGGGACTTGAAGGGGGAAGAGATAAATACCCTGGCATCCATACAAATCATAGGGCGAAACCGCCGAGGAGATGGAGACCATGAACTTCAGAAGGATGCGCGTGGAGGAGATAATGACCGTGAACCCCGTCACCTGCGACCCGAAGGACACGGTGGAAAACGCCGCCACCCTCATGAAAGAACACGACGTGGGAAGTCTCCTCGTGGTCAAGGAAGGAAAGCCGGAGGGAATAATCACCGAGAGGGACATCATCACCAAGATAGTGGCCCAGGGACGAAGCCCCGCCGACGCCGTGGTGGAGGAGATAATGAGCAAACCCGTGGTATCCGTCTCCCCCTCGGCCGACATCACCACGGCGGCCAGACTGATGGCTGACAGGAGGATAAGAAGACTGCCCGTGGTCTCCGGAGACATGCTGGTCGGCCTCGTGACCCAGAGAGACGTGCTCAAGGTCTCCCCCAGGCTCTTCGAGACCCTGGACCACCTCAGAGGATTCGCATACGAGCCTCCCAGAAGCGAGATGGAAATGGCCGGATACTGCGAGGTCTGCGGCAGCTACTCCCCCAGGCTCACCGAGGTGAACGGCCGGCTGGTCTGTCCCACCTGCGCACGGGAGACGGGGTAAGCGGGTCAGCAGTGAGCAAACGTTTAATACCTCTCACTTTTTCGCCTTCACCTAGCCATGTTCGAGGAAGAGTATCAGCTGGACTTCTTTCAAGAGCGGGGTTTCGTCCGCCGGGTGTGCAGCAAGTGCGGCTCGGGTTTCTGGACCCTTGATCCGGGACGGGATACCTGCGGTGATACCCCCTGTGACGAGTACGATTTCATAGGCAGTCCGCACACCTCCCGCAGGTTTTCCGTGGACGAGATGCGCTCCCTCTTCCTCTCATTTTTCCAGGAGCGGGGCCACGGGCTGGTGGAGAGATATCCGGTGATAGCCCGATGGCGGAACGACGTGCTTCTGGTCAACGCCTCCATATACGATTTCCAGCCCCATGTCACCTCCGGTGCGGTCCCCCCGCCGGCCAATCCTCTGACCATCAGCCAGCCGTGCATAAGGATGACGGACCTGGACAGCGTGGGCCGGACGGGAAAGCACATCTCCAGCTTCGAGATGATGGCCCACCATGTGTTCAACGACCCCTCCAATCCAATCTACTGGAAGGACCGCACGGTGGAGCTGTGCCATGAGCTTCTGACCGCTCACATGGGGGTGGAGGAGCGGAGGATAGTCTACAAGGAGCATCCCTGGATAGGAGGCGGGAACGCCGGACCCAGCCTGGAGGTCATCGTGGGCGGCCTGGAGGTGGCGACCCTGGTGTTCATGAACCTCAAAAGGGACCCGGAGGGCGGGGTGATGTTGGACGGCGACCGCTATTCCCCCCTGGCCCTGAACGTGGTGGACACCGGCTACGGCCTGGAGAGGCTGGCCTGGATGAGCCAGGGCACCCCGACGATATACGAGACGGTTTTCCCCGGCCTTCTGGAGGAGTTCCTGGACTCCGTCTCCCTGGGGGTGGACCTGGGGGACGAGAGGATATCCCGCATCCTGTCGGAGCATGCGGTGCTGGCCGGCATGATGGACATCTCCGAGGGCAAACGGCTGGACGAACTCCGGGAGGCGGCGAGCCGCCGTCTGAGGGACAAGGGGATAGACATCTCCCCGGGGGAGCTGGCCTCCCTGCTGGAGCCGGTGGAATCCTTCTACGCCGTGGTGGACCACACCAAGACCATAGCCCTGATGCTCACCGACGGCATCGTGCCCAGCAATGTCAAGGCCGGCTATCTCGCCCGGCTGCTGATACGGAGGACTCTCCGGTTCCTTGAGGAGATGAAGGCCGAGGTGTCCCTGGCCGACCTGGTGGAGAGGCAGATAAGATACTGGTCGTCCATAATGGACCAGTCTTCCATCGGGGTGGTCCGTGAGATGCTGGAACTGGAGGAGGAGAGGTACAGGAACACCGTGGAGAAGGGACGGGGGATAGTCTCCCGGCTGCTCAAGAAAGGAGCCGTTTCCGTGGACGACCTGGTGGAGCTGTACGACAGCCACGGGCTGCACCCCAGTGTCGTCAAGGCCGTTGCGGGCGAGATGGGGGTGGTGGTGGAGGTGCCGGACGATTTCAACTCCAGGCTGGCCGCCAGACATCAGAGGCGGGAGGTTGAAGAGGAGGAGGCCGTGGAAGGGGAGGAGTTGTCCGGCCTGCCGGCCACCAGGAAGCTGTACTACGAGGACGAGGAGGGGGGAACCCGTGGGGAGGGTGTGGTGCTCCGCTCGACCCCGGCCGGGCCCGCCGGTTCCACCGGGGACGGTGGAGGCGAGGTGGTGCTGGATGCCACCCCGTTCTATCCCGACGGAGGCGGACAGCCCGGGGACAGGGGTGTGATGAGATGGGACGGCGGCGAGGCCAGGGTGGTAGATGTCCGGAGCCGGGGGGATGTCATAGTCCACACCGTTGAGGGCCCCCTACCGCCGGAGGGGACAAGGGTCTCCTGCCAGGTGGACGAGGAGCGCCGCATGGGGCATGCGAGACACCACACGGCAACCCACATACTC
>JAGHBH010000174.1 GCA_021161085.1 Thermoplasmata archaeon
CCCCGGGACAGGGATATTCCCAGAAGACGGCCACTGCCTCCTCCGGGGGGTTCCAGACGGTTTTCGACCTGTCCTGCTACGAGCCGAAGGCGGACGTGGGAGACGAAGTGGGAAAGAGAACCGCCGAATACGAGATAAGGGTGGTGAACTATCTCCAGGTCAGACTGGGCGGGGGATATACGGTCTCCCTGAGCGTCCACAACCCCAACCCTTCAAACTGGACCGCCTATCTCAACAGGAGCACCGTCTTCTTCCCCGTGGGCTCCTCCCCCTATTCGTACAGGAGCGTGCTCCTTACCGTAGAAGCCTCCGCCCTCTCACCACCACCGGAAGACAGCTGGGTCCAGGTGGTCGTCAACGGAACCGCCAGCATCCAGGAGGCCCTGCCCCAGCAGGTGGAGACCATCACCACCATGAACAACTACCAGCCGGGAGCCACCTGCGAGAAGAGCTTCAATCTGGTGATAAGAGGAAACAGCGTGGACTTCGTGATAAACGTGACCAACGACGGGCAGAGGGAGGATACCGTGGACCTCTCTTATCAAACAAGATGGAACGTAACGTTCTGGGACATAACTGGGACTGTAAAACTTACCGATACCAACAACGATCCTGATAATCTTCAGGACACCGGCCCGCTGCCCGCTGTGGGCGACAGCAACAACTACAGGCGGATAATCGCCAGGGTCACAGCTCCTGCGGATGCTCTGAAATATCATGTGGAGCCCATCGAGATAAGGTTCATATCCGGCGGGGAGCCGTCCACTATCCGGAGTATCACCATAAGGGCGATGGCCGTCTGGATGGGAAACTCCGTCAGCGATATAGACGCTGCGGGCATTGGCAAGTACTATCCTCAGGGGAGTTTTACTGGGCACAACGTCAACCCCGGCATGATGACCTCCTACGTGCTGGATGTGGTCAACGTCGGGTTCTCCGGGGATGTCACCCTCAGCTGGAGCACACCTCCTCCGTCCGGATGGGATGCCTATCTGGAGTACGGGGGCGTGGTGAAGGGCGTCTCCGAAAATCTGGTCATCCCCTCCGGGGACCTACCGGACCTGGGCAGTTCTGTGAAGGTATACCTGAACGTCTCCGCGCCCGAGAGCGCCTCGGAGGGGGATAACGGCACCATAGCCATATCCCTTACCGGGGGAACGGTCACCGATCTCGTCACAGTGGAGACCAGGGTGACCCTGGCGTACAAGACCATCATCATAGCATACAGCGGCGTCAGCGGGGAGAGCCTGGACCTGGACGACCTGGGTTCGCCCTATGTGGAGGAGAGGGGGATTCCGAGGCTCTGGAACAACGTCTACGAGAAACTGGTCAAGTCCGGTTCTTTGTACGGTAAATGTGTCTGCACTCAGATTGTGGCGGCGGATGCCAACTTCATCAACCTCATAACATCATCATACAGCGAACAGACGGGTTTCTGGCATGCAGGCACACCCTATCTGGGGTGGGATGAGACAAGGGACATCCCCATCTATGACGTGTACGACCACACATATCTGAACAGGAATACCCTCTTCAACACGGTCAAATCCTTCGATAACAACCTGAGAACGGCGGTGGTCAACGGCAAATACTACATAGGGAGAACCATCGCAGACGACGACGTGGACATTCTGGTTTCTCCGCAGAGTTATCCCTACTACGTGAAACCGCCCGCACCCTACATGATGGGATATCCGGATGCCGAGGGGAGGCCTCCTGCTTCCATAGCGAAATATGCCCTGGGCCTGGGTCCCAGCGAGGAATGGATATTCGAAACCGCCATCTCCGTGGTAGAGAGGGAGGACCCTGACGTTCTCTTCATAATGGACTCGGAGCCCGATCTGGCGGGTCACACTTACGGAAGCGAGGTGGATGGACCACAGGAATACCAGATGGAGGAGTACAACGCCAAGGTGGATATAGAGAACATGCTGGATGTCATCAACGAGACTGACAGGCAGACCGGCAGGCTGTTTTCCTTCCTGGAGGGACGGGTCGGCCAGAACGGCAGAACCGCTTTCGACGAGACCGTTATAGCCCTTACGTCGGATCACGGCATGCGCACGTATTACGACGCAAAGGGACCCCAGGGAGTGGACCTCAAGGAGTATCTGGCCGCCCACGATATAACCCAGGGCGGCGACTACGAGTATATAGAGGGTCTCGGGAGCAGCTGTGCCTATTTTTACAATATATCTTCCGAATCCACAAAAGACGAGATGACACGTCTCATGTGGGACTACAGCGTGCTGGATAAGAACAGCCTTGCCCCGACGTATCCCGTATGGAAGATACTGGACAAGGAGGGTATGGAATACGGCCGGAGCGACGAGGAGCCCACGGTCGACCAGAGGTTCGCCCTCTACAACCACACAATCGGGCAGGTCAACGACGAGATAGTGCCGGACCTCTTCGTCCTTTTCTACCCGAGATTCCTCCATCGGGCCTATGGGGAGGCGGGAAAGGCCACTGACATAGCACTTGAGGAGGATGGGGCCACCGTTCAATTACCCGCATTCCCCAGGTTCTACGAACCCCAGGCGGTGGGGGACCACGGCACCTATCTGGAGCAGCTCGTTCCGCTGGTGCTCCACGGGCCGGGAATCAAGCAGGGATACGAGAATGGGGATACACAGGTGGAGATACTGGACATAGTGCCCACCCTGTGCGAGATCAACGGATGGACCGGCCTCGCTCACGGATATTTCTCGGACCATGAGGCCTCCGGAGAACCCCTGTCGGACTGCATGAGCTGGGTGCATGTATCACCTCCGTCACAGACAAAAGAGGGGGCGGACCCGGGAGAGAACGTCCTTTTCCCTGTGACGCTTAGGAACACCGGGAGGGACACCATGACGGTGACCATCTCTCTGAACGGCTCCGAAGGGGCCAACCCCGACGTGGATATCTCCCTCCCCGTGGACATCCCGCCGGGCCAGGAGGTTTCCTTCAATCTGAACATGACCGCCCCCGGGAAGTACAGGAGCACCGCTACCACCATTCTCACCTGTTACGAGAACGGGAGTCCGGGCTCCGTGGCACGCTTCACCGTTATCACCAGGGAGCCGGACGTTGACGAGTGGATGGACGGCGACTGGGAGATAACCCAGTCCGTCACTACCAACAACGGCACGGAGGCTGACCCTTATGTCATCCAGGTCAACGGCAGTATCCACATCCGCCCCATGCTCACCCTCTACGATGCCGTTCTCACCGTCTCACCCTATTGCGAGATAAGGCTATCCTCCCCATCGGGACTGAAGCCCAAGATAATAGTTGAAAACGCCATCTTACAAGGATTCACAGGTATAATAACCAGGAAAGGAAGTCTCGTTTTGGAGGAGGGAAGCAGGATCCAGGGGGCTACCGACCAGGAGCCTTTCTCCATCATCATACACGGCGAGCTCAGGGCCCAGGGGACACCGGATGCTCCCGTGGTGATAAGCGGAGGAGGGAACTACGTGGCCCGGTTGGGGGAGATAATTCAGAACGACATAACATCCACCATCCAGGTTTATCCGAAGTTCATAGACTCGGATATCGTAGGAAATGTGGTGGCCGAGTTCGAGAATACCAGAATAGAGAATGCCCTCGGATACGGAGTATATGCCAGAGGATGCAATCCCACGTTCTCCAACTGTGTGTTCACCCGGAACCACGGGGGGGCTTTCTTCGAGAACTCCACCAGATTGACCATTACGACCAGCGTGAGTTTCGAAAACACGACTTTCGAGGACAACTCCGGGGTGGTGTTCAGTGGAAAGGACATCACCAACAACGACCAGCTGGTCTCGGGAACCTTCACGGGATGCGTATTCTCCAACAACTACATAGGGGTTAAAGCGGTATCCCGGGGGGTCTCCCTCTCCATTTCCGACTGCGAGTTTTACGACAACACAGAGTACGGGGTCTACAATTATATGAACGCCACCACAGATATAACCAATTCCTATTTCCACGACAACCGGGAGGGAGCCTATACAGGTAAGGGCGGAAGCATCCACATACATTCCTCCGAGTTCTCGTATAACATAATCGGTTTCCATGACAAATGTCCCGCCTCCTCCGTCACCTGTGAGGATACCTATTTCCACAATAACCAGAAGGGGATAAGCGTGAACTACAGATACCTCTCCCAGAGCGGGTGGGAGTCCTCCACATCCTCAACGGCATACGGCAACAACACTTTATGGGAGAACCGAGTGGGTTTGATGCTCTCAACAGAGAACAACACCGTACTTCTAGACAACAACGTGATAAGGGATAATCACCAGTACGGCATATTGTGCATGCCCAACGGATACCTGTCTTGGAAGATTGAGGGAAGCGGTGAGGCTGCCAACAATCCTCTCCGTATAGTGGGGGAGATAAACGTCACCAGCTCGGGTGTTCTAAGAATGGAGAACCTGACGTTACAGCAGAACTGGATAGAGGGTGAGAACTCTTCCTATGCCATAAACCTGAAAGACACTGGTGTCATGGAGTGCATTAACGTCACCCAGAATACCACGCCGGTCAATGTCATGGACGGGGCTGAGATGAGGATATTCTGGTTCCTTCACATCCGCATAGTAGGCTCTTCTGGCGGGGAGACATCAGGCATATACGTGTATGTGAACGACACCTCAGGCCCCGTTCAGGGGTCGCCCTTCCTTACGGACAGCGAGGGAAAGGTCATGTGGATACTGTGCAGGGAATATGTCAAAACCGCTTCTGGGAATGATGTTTACACCCCGCACAACATACGGATGTTCAATGCGACTAACGACTTTTTATGGGAAGGTAACGTCACCGTAAACCAAACCATGTGGGTGGAGATCGCACCATACTGGTACACTGAAACCACAAAAGGAAACGCAGTTTGGTCCTACCAAGGCGTCCCGGGCAACAATTCGTGGCATGTGGACATTGTGGGTGAGAGCTCACTCATATCTCCTACCCTAGATACAACCTCGGGGAATGATGTCGTATTATCCACATATATCTCGGGCAAATTGCTGCCTTCCCGTAAAATGAAAGTCCCCCTGTTCACATGGGACTCATGGCCCCTCAAACCGTATTGCCAGTATTCCGATGGAGTGGGAATAATCATCCTGAGGAATGGGGAGGAATGGGAAGGTGATCCGGTTTATACCTACGAGCCGTGGGGATTCTATCTGTTCGGAGTCGAAGAGACCTCGGCGATAGTATGGGATTTCGGCGATGGGACAAGCGATATGGGACCGTGGGTGGAACACTTTTACACCCGCAGCGGGTATTACCTGGTGGAAGCAACCGTTTACACGATGGACGGCGGGGAATTCTCCAGGAGTGTTGGTATCTACGTCCATGACACCCCTCCTTTCCCTCTTATAGATATATACCAAAAAGCGTGGGTAGAATTTTCCGTGAGAGGCCGCCCTGGAAACACCGTAACTTTAGACATTGTCGAGGACGGGACACCCATCTTGTCAGTATCTCAAACCAGAGAAAGAGGAAAGCCTGTCACCGACAGATTCTATTTCCCAGTAAGGCCAGGTAGAGATTATGCAGCACGATTCACCTTTGAAGGTATAGGGGCCTCTCCTGTGAAGATAACATGTATGGGCGAAAACAGCGAAAATGGAGGGTGGAACAAAGCGACATTCAGGGTTGCGTTGAACAAGAGACACGAAAATATAACGGTGAATATAACAGAGGGACTGTCCACTCTTCTTAAAGACGACCGCAGGGTATTCTTTGACGGCAAAAAAAGCTATGACATAGACGGAGAGATAGTGAATTACACCTGGTATCTGGACGATGGAACGGAACTCTATGGATCCGACGTGGAACACGTCTTCTCTGAGGAAGGAAACCACACAGCGTGGTTGATGGTAG
>JAGHBH010000010.1 GCA_021161085.1 Thermoplasmata archaeon
CTCGGTGTGGATGATGTTCACGCTGATGACCATGGACTATTCCTCTCTTTTGTATGTATCCTATGCGACCTTGTATTTTCCCTCTCTGGATTTGTATATCTCGCCGCTGGCGTTCAGTTTGCCCAATAGTTTCTCCACCTCGCTGTCGGAGAACCCGCGCTCCCGGGCCTTCTCAAAGAGCTCCTTTTCGGGCACCCCGCCGGGCTCTTCCTTTATCATCTCCATGAGCATGTTCCGGAGGTCCAGGGCCTTGCCCCTCTGTTTGTGGCTGTAGGGGCTCATTATCCTGTCTATGTCGTATTCCCCACCCTCTTCGGCCAGTTGTTTGAGATAGTAGTTCATGATGGACAGCGCCCTCTTGACATCTTCCTCCTCCACCCTGGGAGAGAGACGCATCCTGGCGGAGGATTCCGAGAGCCGGATCAAACCCTCCAGCTGTCTGGCGGTTATGGGGATGGCGTTCTCAGGATCCCTTCCCAGCTCCCGCATGTGGAGGTAGAAGTCTCTGATGGCGGCCATGGCCTCCTGGGTGAGGACAGGGAAAACGTTGTCCTTCGCATAGGAGATGTACTTTCTGAGGAGGTCTTTGTCAACAGGCGGGGATGTCCGTCTTTCCTTCTCCTCCAGTTCGTCCATGTCTATGCTGGTGTCCAGGGTCTTTTTCTCCCTCTGTTTGCGTGCCTCTCCCACCTGATGAACCATGAGAATGTGATCTGCTATCTCGGCGTCCTTGTCCCCGGGGATGTCGGTGAGCACGAAGATGAGGTCGAATCTTGAGAGCAGTGTGGGGGGCATGTCTATCTGGTCCACTATGGGGTCGTAGCGGTTGAACCGTCCCCTCTTGGGGTTGGCCGCCCCCAGCATGGAGCACCGGCATCGGAGGGTGGCATTTATTCCCGCCTTGGCGACGCTGACTGTCTGCTGCTCCATGGCCTCGTGCATGCTGCTTCTGTCCTGTGGTGACATCTTGTCCAGCTCGTCTATACAGGCGGTTCCCAGGTCGGCCAGCACCAGGGCGCCCGCCTCGAGGGTCCATCTGCCGTCGCTTGCGTCATCCTTCACGGCGGCCGCCGTAAGCCCCGCTGCGCTGGCAGATTTTCCGGATGCGTAGATTCCCCGGGGTGCGATGGCTGCCACCTCCCTGAGTATCTGGGACTTGGCTGTTCCGGGGTCTCCTATCAGGAGGATGTGGATGTCGCCCCTTATTCTGGAGCCTCCGGGGCTCTCCTTGGCCACGCCGCCGAACAGCTGGAGGACG
This sequence comes from Thermoplasmata archaeon, assembly GCA_021161085.1. Taxonomy (GTDB): domain Archaea; phylum Thermoplasmatota; class Thermoplasmata; order JAGHBH01; family JAGHBH01; genus JAGHBH01. The sequence goes on from JAGHBH010000010.1 coordinate 1,259, forward strand.
ACGGCCTCCTTCACCTCGGTGTATCCGTATATGTTGGGTGCGATGCTGCTTCTCAGCCGCTCCACCAGGTCGGGACTTCTGGCGAGTTCCATTATGGCCTCCATGTCCTCCTCGGTGAGCACCACGCTCTCGTAGTCCGTGGTCTCCTGCTCCACGGAGATGGCCTCCAGAAACAGGTCGAACTTGTTCAGTTTTTCCTGGCCCCGGCGCTGCGGTCGTCCCCGGAGGATGCCGTTTATCCTCACCCTGTCCCCGGGAAATATCAGGCCCACGAGGTCGTCTTCCAGGAGGATGTTGAGGTTCTGGGGCTGTGCACCCCCACGGAGTCCCTCCATGCTCTCCTGGACCATGATTGTCTGGGAGTCTATGAAATCGGAGGCTCCGGCCTCCAGGGCGAAGGTGGTGCTGTTCCTGTTCCTCCCGCAGCCTCCCTCCTCCTTCACGCATACTATGGGTTCTTTCATCGTCGGGGAGAAGGGGTCCTGGTCCACGGTGTTCCTGTGGCCGCATGAGCGACATCTGAACACACCCCTGAGGAGCCTGGGTCGGACGGCGGAGGCTCTCTTGACGATTCCGGTGATGCTTATCAGTCTGTCCACGTGGTTGTGGCGGATGTCCCTTATGTCCACGAAGGCGTCCCGGGGGGCGTTCTTCAGCCGGAGGTGTATGCCTATGGGATGCCTTTCAACGGTTTCCCTTATCTCGGCGGGGACGTTGTCCAGTATTGCCTCCTCTCCCGTGCGGAAGAAGAGATGGGGGGAGTCCATGAGGTCCGAGAGGAACTCCGGGTCGAACACCTCCAGTTCGTGGTAGTCGATATAGACGCTCCGCTGGTTGGGGAACTGCTCGGCGACGGCTCTGATCCGCTCCGCTATCTCCGGCTCGTCGAAGAACCTCTGCCACCGCTGTTTTATCTCTTCCTTGGAGGGTTCGGGCATCTCTCTCCTCCTCTCCCGTATACACATTCTGGCTCGTAGGGGGCGAACGGCGAAGTCCGCCGGGACCTCCCATATCCCCCGGGGGGTAATAAAAGGTTTTGGAGGAGGAGGATGAAAGTGCGGAGACCCCGAAAAACCCAAAAGCCCTTATATATCCCTTCCAATTCCGTATGCGGTGATTGTTTTGCATGGCATAAAGGGCCGGGTGGCCGTTGTCACAGGGTCATCCAGGGGAATAGGAAAGGCCATCGCACTGGCCTTGGCCAGAGAAGGGGCTTTCGTGGTGGTGAACTACCACAGCAACAGGGATCTGGCCAGGCGGGTGGTCTCGGAGATCAGAGGGAGAGGAGGCGATGCCGTGGCCGTCGGCGCCGATGTCTCCAATCCGGGTGAGGTCGAGAAAATGAGGGACAGGGTGCATGACGTAGCCGGCGATGTGGGTATCCTTGTCAATAACGCCGGGATACATCGCCACCTCAAATCCTGGGAGATGTCGCTGGAGGAATGGAGGAGGGTGCTGGCAGTGAACCTGGACGGTGTGTTCAACTGTTCCAGGGCCTTCGTCCCGGATATGATCTCCATGCGGTGGGGCAGGATGGTCAACATATCCTCCGTAGTGGCCCTCACCGGTACGGACCGTGAGATGCATTATGCGGCGTCCAAGGGGGGCGTGGAGGCTGCCACGAGATCCCTGGCATTGGAGCTGGCCCCCTACAACGTCAGGGTCAACGCCATCGCCCCGGGATACGTGGACACGGACATGGTGTCCTTCTCCAGCGAGGAGGAGAGGGAGGAATGCATGGGCAGAATACCTCTGGGAAGGATGGCCCATCCTTCGGAGATCGCCGAGGCCGCGGTGTTCCTGTGTGCCGACGAGTCGTCCTATATCACGGGTCACGTGCTGCACGTGAACGGCGGTCTGGCCATGCGGTAGCCCGTTTCGTGGGGTGAGAGGGTCATACATATCTTCGTGGCTGTGGGTATGCCCGCATCGGGAAAGAACTTCGCCAGGGAATACGCCAGGGAACACGGCTTCCCTTTTTTCTCGACAGGCGATGTTGTCCGTGAGGAGTGCACCCGGAGGGGTTGGGAGCCCACGGGGGAGAACCTCGCCAGGATATCCGACGAGCTCAGGGCTCTGGACCCCACGGAGATGACCCGGAGGGTTCTGGAGATGGTGGAAGAAAAGATGGAGGCGGACCCGCACCATGGGGAGTGGGGTATGGTGGCAGGGAATGGGGGTGCGGTCGTTCCCGTGTTCCTGGAGGGTATGAGAAGCTGGGATGAGATAGCCCTAATCCGCAGCCGGTTCCCCGCCACCGTGGTGGCTTTCGTTGTCGGCCGGGAGACCAGGAGGCGGAGGTATCTGTCACGGGGAAGGAGTGACGACGACCCCCGGCTTTTCGACGAGAGGGATATGAGGGAGATAGGATACGGTATAGGGGTGCCCATAGCCCTGGCGGATGTGTATATCTTGAACGAAGGGACTCCTGATGAGACCAGGAGGTCTTTCTCTCTGGCTGTGAAATCTGTCATGAGGGAAGACGGAAAGAGAGAGCAGGGGGAGCGAGTGGAAAAAGGCATCCGGGAGCGGGCTGAGAGCGGATAGAGCGGATATGTAAAAAAGGAAAGAAAAAGGTTAAATGGGAGGGCATGTTTTCCCGCCCAAGCGCTAACAGATGGTGATGAGAGATGAAGAAGCATATAACCCTTATACTGGCCCTTCTTGTGGTCGGGACCGTAGTGACAGCCGGCTGCGTCGGCGGCGGAGATAAGAGCGGCACCGTCTCTTCTGCCAAGATGGAGGAGATGACCGGAACTACGGGGGTTGAGGGGGAGAAAGCTGGCGAAGCCAGCATAGAGCCAGTTCCGGTGACGGAGAAGGTTAGCATAGTCATTCCCGCTACTAACGTCACCTCCATCACCTTCACGATATCGGTTTCCGATGACATAGGGGAATACGAGGACAGCCAGTCCACGGACCCGGATGATGTCAGCGGATCCCTGGAGGGAGAAACGGGAGGAGGCAATCAGACCACCAACATTCCCGCCGGAACCACCCCCTACCAGCAGAAGGTAAGCATCCGGGCGCCCGAGGGAGAGACCCTCCCGTCTTCCTGGACACTCACACTCAACGTGGTCCTTAAGGCGGGACAGGACGAGTGGCCCGGGCCGATGATATGGTACGGTGTTCCTGACCACGGTTTCTCCTACAACGTGACCGTAGAATACACATACCTGGCCCCCGCATAGGACCCTCTGAGGGGGGCAGAGCCAACACCCTTCCCTGTTTTTAACAATCTTTTCGGCGGTCTTTCAGGGCTTTTCGGGTCTTTGATCAGTGTCTGAACACCCGGTATCCGGTGAATACCATGGCCATGTCGTGCTCGTTGGCCGCCTGGATGACTTCATGGTCCCTTATACTTCCTCCCGGCTGGATTGCGGCGGTTATCCCCGCTTCCGCCGCAGCATCCACGGCATCCCTGAATGGGAAGAAAGCGTCGCTGGCCATCACGCTTCCCGGCACCATGTCCCCCCCTTTTCTGGCGGCGATTATGGCGCTGTCCACCCTGCTCATCTGTCCCGCCCCGATGCCCACAACCATATCCTCCCGGGCGTAGACGACGGCGTTGGATTTGACGTGTTTGACCACCCGCCAGGCGTATTCCAGTGCCTTTTTCTCTTGGGGGGTGGGCTCCCTATCCGTGACTATCCGACATTCACCCCAGTCCAGCGTTTTCAGGTTGGATTCCTGGACGAGCAGCCCTCCGGCCACCCTCTTGTAATCGAGATACGGCGGAGTGGAGTATAGAGCACCGAGTTCCAGCAGTCGTATGTTCTTTTTCTTCCTGAGTATCTCCAGGGCACCGGGGGTGAATGAAGGGGCGGCGAGGCACTCCACGAACACACCCTTCATCTCTCTGGCCATTTCTTCATCCACTGGCCGGTTGGCCGCCACCACGCCTCCGAAGGCGCTCATGGGGTCTATGCTGTGGCTCTTCCGGTATGCCTCGGCTATGGTGTCTGCGCTGGCTATCCCGCAGGGGTTGGTGTGTTTTATCTCGACCACGGTAGGTCTCTCGGAGAACTCCTTGACCAGTTCCACCGCGGCATCCACGTCCAGTATGTTGTTGAAGGACAGCTGTTTCCCGTGCAACTGTCTGGCGGCGGAGACCGTGGCCGGTGGAATCTTTTCCTCCAGATAGAACGCCCCCTTCTGGTGGGGGTTCTCTCCGTACCTCAGAGGATAGGCCCTCCCGAATGTGAGGTTTAGATGTGGGGGGAAGGGGTCGTCCGGGTTCTGCTGTCTCCACAGATAGGAGGCTATGGTGATGTCGTAGCGGGCCGTGTGGTCAAACGCCTTGTACGCGTACCTTTTGGCCATCTCCTCCGGTATTCCCCCCTCGCGCTCCAGGGTCTCCATGACCTCGGGATAATCCGTCGGATCGACGACGACCAGCACCCTTTCGTGGTTCTTGGCGGCGCTCCTGACCAGAGTCGGCCCCCCGATGTCTATCTGTTCCACCGCCTCCTTGTATCCCGCGCCCTTTTCTACGGTCTCCCTGAAGGGATAGAGGTTCACCACCACCATGTCTATGGGTTCTATCCCCGCCTTTCGTATCTGGGCCATGTGTTCGTCCGTGGCCCTGGCCAGTATGCCGCCGTGTATCCTGGGGTGAAGGGTCTTTATTCTCCCGTCCAGCATCTCCGGGAATCCCGTGTAGGACGATATCTCCTCCACCTCGACACCGGCGTCCCTAAGGACCCTGGAGGTCCCCCCGCTGGACAGGAGGTGTACCCCTTTATCGGCGAGAAATCTTCCAAGATCCGCTATCCCTGTCTTGTCAGAAACGCTGATGACCGCACGACGTACCCTTATCATGTGGTTACCCAGGAGACAACCGTATGATATGTTTAAATGTTTCGTGCATCATGCTCCGGGCGTCATGTTCCAGACGGCCCGGTTTCCTGCCGGCCCTCCTGGCCTGTGGTGTGTGTTTGTTCCGACGGTTCTTGAGGGCTTCGGGGATCTGATGAGGATGGTGAAGTGTTCTTACCAGCGTGAACGCATAGGACCCTCTTTTTGCCTCTCAGGGAAAGGAGGTCTTTCCCCTTCCTCTTCTCCAATACAAAATAGCGGCGGCAGCCGAGACCGTTAGGAGCAGGAGCAGCAGTAGAGGCAGCAGGCTCTTCTCCTCCTTTACCGGCGGCGGCGCCTCTTCTTCCACGTAGATGCTGCTCACGTTGTATGTCCTGGTCTCCAGCATGATGACCGTGCCGTTCGACCCCGTGGGTGGCGCCAGATCCCACTGCGAGACCCGGGCCTGCCTGTCCGTTACGTTCACCCACACCGGAGCTCCATCAGGGGAAGAGAGAACGGCCTTGACATTGACCGTATATTCAACCCTGGCCTCCCTGTACTGGGTGGTGGGGTTGTTCCTGAACCAGCCGGAAAACCCTATACCCGTGACATCCACAGCCCACCACTGACCGGCATTGGAGGAGGCGTCTATCTCCACCACACCTCCGCCAGTTGAAGAGAGGTCGGTGCTGTTGTCCATGCCGAAATCCACCTCTATCCCCAGCTGGCCGTATGTGAACCCCTGATCCACCTCCACCGGCGCATACTGGAGGTCAATATAGACCTTGGAGGTCTCGTTGGGGATGTAGAGGAACCTCCGCTGGTCCGTCTCTATCATGCCTGCCTTGGATGAGAGCTGCGCCCACTCACCGTGCCAGGATGTCTCTAGGGAGGCCGTCTCACCACGCTGGTATATGGTCTCGTTGAGGCCTATGGAGAGGTTGTACGCTTCCAGAACCGTGGCGTTCGGGCGGGTCTTCCTCAATTCTTCCAGCGTCAGGGCTATCTTCACGGCCAGGTCCACGTTCACGAGCCCGTATCCCTGGGCGAAGTCCATGGGCTTACCCAGATTTCCGATCGTGTAGTTGTCCGGCACGCCGTTGTCCCTCGCGGGGGGCACGTATTTGGCGGATAGTTTCATTATCACCTCGACCTCGTGCATCCTGCTGTAGGGATCGTTCCTGTACTCCTCGCCCCCGAGGCTGTTGTCGTCCGTGAGGTTGGATATGTGGAGGGAGGGGGCGGCCTGCCAGAGAAGGGCGGCGACCCCTGAGATATGTGGTGTTGCCATGC
>JAGHBH010000044.1 GCA_021161085.1 Thermoplasmata archaeon
GTGGTGGCCATAGAGGGCAGCAAGAGGACGGCCGCCCTGGTCTGGCCGGGGTATCCCGAGGACGCCGGTAGAGGTGTCGTCCGGATAGACGGCAACACCAGACGGAACGCCGGCGCCGGGCTGGACGACCGTGTCAGGGTGTCCAGGATAGAGGCGGCCAGGGCGGAGAAGGTGTCTTTCGCTCCCACCGAGCCGTTGAAGATAACTGGCGGTGAAGAGTATCTCGCCCAGATACTCGAGGGTCGGGTGGTGAGCAGGGGCGATGTCGTGGAGCTCAACATCATGGGCCGCCGCCTGGACCTGGTGGTGACCGGCCACTCCCCCGCAGGGGATGCGGTGATAATCCAGTGGGACACCAGGGTGACCGTCTCGGAGAAGGTGGTCAAAGAGGGCGACTACGCCAGGCCGAAGGTCTCCTACGAGGACATCGGAGGACTGGACGAGGAGATAAAGAAGGTCAGGGAGATGATAGAGCTGCCGCTGCGGCATCCCGAGGTGTTCGACCGCCTGGGCATAGAGGCGCCCAAGGGTGTGCTGCTCTACGGTCCTCCGGGGACCGGAAAGACCCTGCTGGCCAAGGCGGTGGCTGGTGAGACCAACGCCCACTTCCTCTCCATAAGCGGACCGGAGATAATGAGCAAGTTCTACGGAGAGAGCGAGGGCAGGCTGAGGGAGATATTCCAGGAGGCCCAGGAGAATGTGCCCAGCATAATCTTCATAGACGAGATAGACAGCATAGCCCCCAAACGGGACGAGGTCTCCGGAGAGGTGGAGAGGAGAGTGGTGGCACAGCTGCTCGCTCTCCTGGACGGCCTGGAGGAGAGGGGGAAGGTGGTGGTCATCGGAGCCACCAACAGACCCAACGCCCTGGACCCCGCACTGCGCCGGCCCGGACGGTTCGACCGTGAGATAGAGATAGGAATACCGGACGAGAAGGCCAGGCTGGAGATACTGCAGATACACACCAGAGGCATGCCCCTCGCCGACGACGTTGACCTGGAGAGCCTGGCCAAGATGACCCACGGCTTCGTCGGTGCGGACCTGGCGGCGCTGAGCAAGGAGGCGGCCATGCGGGCACTCAGGCGGATCCTGCCGGACATAGACCTGGAACAGGAGTCCATACCCGCCGACGTGCTGAACAGGATAGAGGTCACGGCCGACGACTTCACATCCGCCCTGAAGGAGATGCAGCCCTCCACCATGCGTGAGGTCTTGGTGGAGAAACCCAACGTCCACTGGGACGACATAGGCGGCCTGGAGGACGTGAAACAGGAGCTCAGGGAGAGCGTGGAATGGCCTCTCAAATACAGCAAGGTCTTCAAACACATGGGAGCCGAGGCCCCCAAGGGCATCCTGTTGTACGGGCCGCCCGGCACCGGAAAAACCCTGCTGGCCAAGGCGGTGGCCACGGAGAGCGAGGCGAACTTCATCAGCGTCAAGGGCCCCGAGTTCCTCAGCAAATGGGTCGGAGAGAGCGAGAAGGCCGTGCGGGAGACCTTCAGAAAGGCACGCCAGGCCTCCCCCGCCGTGGTGTTCTTCGACGAGATAGACGCCATAGCGCCCACCAGAGGAGGGAGTGCCGACAGCCACGTCACCGAGCGGGTGGTCTCCCAGATACTCACGGAAATGGACGGCCTGGAGCCACTGCACAACGTCATCGTGATAGCGGCAACCAACCGGCCGGACCTCGTGGACCCGGCCCTCCTCAGACCGGGACGGTTCGACAGGGTGGTGGAAGTGCCCAAGCCCGACAAGGAATCCAGGCTGGAGATACTGAAGATACACACCAGGAACAAACCGCTGGCAGAGGACGTGGACCTGGAAAAGATGGCCGAAGAGATGGAGGGATACAGCGGGGCCGAGATAGCATCCGTCTGCTCCGACGCCGCCATCCTCGCGGTCAGGGAGTTCGTCCAATCCGGCAACCCGGTCGAAGAAGTGGAGAAAGCCAGAATACACCAGAGACACTTCCAGAAAGCCATGGAACGCCGGGAAGAGGCGAGGAAAAAACAGGGCCCAGGGGCTCTGTAACCCCCTTCCCGGCTTTTCCCCTTTTTCTCCCTGCTATAACGGGGATTGCTCAATGGAGTGACTTGCATTAGGAGCAATAAAAACCTAATCAAAATTTTTTTATACTATCATTCATATACCTTTGTAGATTTAAGGAGAGGATGAACTTGGAGAGGCAATGGAATATAAAAAAAAGGGAGTATATGAGACCGAATTTTATAGCTATAACTATAATAGCCATCTTTTTAGGGAGCACGTTTAGTGGGACATTGTCTACCACTAGCGCCGGGGAGAGTTTTTCTACAGGAAATCTTTTTTATACAGTCTCCTTCTTGCCTACGGACAGCTCAGGCCAAATCCTCTATAGTAAAGGAGGAGATTATATCTCTTTACCTTCTTACCAGGAAGATGATGAGAATTTGGAATCTTGGATACCTGAGGGCCACTGGGAGAGCAAGACAGGGACGGATGAGATTATGGGAACGGGTCTCGAGAGTTGGGGTGTCTCCCATATCGTAAATGGAGATAAAACATACTGGCCTAACATGAATGATAATCTCACTCTCTCCAAGGATAAACTATTCAACCTAGAAGAAAGCGAGTCTCCCATAAAGCTCTCTTTTTGGACAAAATATCATTTGGAGGGATCTACCAAACAGTTTTCAGTCTGGGGAGGAGACAATCTTCTCATGACTTATGAAGAAGATATAATAGTTAATATATCAGCCACAGAGGTACAGACATTTGAGCCCGTGGTCTGTCAGGTTCTTTCCACCACCACAATAAAGAATGTTACTTGGTCTTTCGGTGACGGCAGTTATGGATATGGAGAGTTTACTTGGCACAACTACACAGACAATGGAAACTACACGATTTCCGCGGGTGTCACTCGAGCTGATGGCTCATA
>JAGHBH010000006.1 GCA_021161085.1 Thermoplasmata archaeon
GTGTATTCCCCCGCCCCCCACGGAATACGAATGCCTGGCCGCGTCGCCCACCAAAGCTATACGGCCGGAAATGGCCGAGTCCGGCGGCAGGGTCGTAGGAACGGCACCCGCACTGGCGTCCAAAACCTCTCCCTCTATGGACCTCCATCCTATGAACTCGTCGAGCAGGGTCCTCATATTCCTCCTCTCCGCCGTTCCGATGGATCCCAGACCCACATTGGCCGTTCCGTTCTCCTTGGGAAATATCCATGCATAGCCCCGGGGCACTATATTTCCTCCGGTGTACACCTCCGCCCGGCCCGGGGTCCATCCCTCCCCCTTTATTTTGTACTGTACCGCCCGGCCGATGTTTCCTATGGGCAGGGGATGTGTGATGCCGGCAGCCCTTCCCACGGAGGATTCCACGCCGTCCGCTCCCACCACCACGGCTGCCCTGACGGTTCGCCCGTCATCCAACAACACCGAAACGCCGTCTCCCTCTTGCGATACATCCACCACTGTCCTCTCCAGCCAGACTTCAGTCCCTTCCTCTTCCGCCCGCCTTGCTATCTCCTGTTCGAAAAGGGTCCTGTCCAGCATGACGGCACCGAGCCTGTCTCCTCTGAACAGGGCCGGCTTCCCCTTTGGCGGATGAAAATGTATCATTTCTATATCCCCCGCTATCCATCTCCCCTCCTCTAAGCCGAAATATGCCAGTATGCCCCTCATGGTCCCCTCCCCGCACCGGACGGGATATCCTATGACTTTCTTTCTCTCCACCACCAGAACCCTGGCACCCTCCCTGGAGGCGGCCAGAGCAGTCATCCCACCCGCGGGACCGCAACCCACCACCAGCATGTCAAACTCGTCATCCCATGAACCCGACGTTGATTGGAGAGAAGAGGGCGAGGAGGGCTGTTTAGACGACATGATAAGCGGATTGTGGAAGATGGATTTAAAGGATGGGGTTCGGACAACATTTTTCTACCTCCCCGGGGTTGAAGGCCCATGCGGGATAAACCTGCCTGTGCCGCTGTCGTTACCTGCAACTTCAGACTCTTCCCCAGACTCATCGAGGCCCTTCAAAGGGAGGGGCTGCCTTTCATCGTTCTCTCTCCCGGAGACCCCATACCCCCGGAGGTAACGGTGGTTCTGACGGGCAGGGGAGAAGCCGGGGAAATAGGACATCCCCACGTGGTGGAAGCGGGAGATACCAGTGATAGAGGGGTGGTCGCCGCCGTGCTGGCCGCCGGACATGTCATGTCCGGGAGGGAGAGATACGGACTTTTGGCCATCGGGATAGACCCGGGGGAGAGGCCGGGGGTGGCGGTCGTGGGCGACGGGGAGGTGGTCAAGACCTTCCAGCTGGTGCATCCAGAGGATGTCCGGGAGGTGGTGGAGGTCGTCCTATCCGCCTTCCCCCATCTCGGCTCTGTCATAAGGATAGGACATGGTGACCCCGTGCGCAGGAACAGGATAATAAACTCCCTCCTGGGGCTTGGAGTCAGGGTGGAGGTGGTGGACGAGACCAGGACCAGCGGGGGACAGAGAAACACCCATGTTCACGCCGCCATCTACATAGCCTCGTGGAAGGGGATCCCCGTGGAGAACCCCCAGAAGGTGGAGCCCACCCCCGGGGAGATAAGGGAGATCCAGAGGAGGAGCAGGATAGAGAGCGGCGGTCATCACACCATAGATAAGGAACTGGCGGCCGCAGTGGCCAGGGGGGAGATGAGCATGGGGGAGGCCGTTAAGGAGCACGAGAGGAGAATGGGACTCCACGGGGAAAAAGGAAAAAACACTCCATCTGACGGAAAGAGCGGCGGGAAGGATGGGGAAACGGCGAGTGAATAACACCAAGAGGCTACACAGAGACCGGGAGAGAACCCAATTTTTTAAATATCCGTGCCCATTATAAGACGAAAGTAAATCCCGAAAAATCCCCACAGGAGGGAGAGGTTTGCCAGAAGGAAGAATACCGACATATATAGAAGGACTTGACCCTGTAATGGAAGGAGGAATACCCGAGAACTACATCGTGCTGGTCTGTGGCCACGCCGGGACAATGAAGTCTTCGGTGACCTACAGCATCATTCACAACAACGCACGGAAGAACGGCAAGAAGGGAATATATCTCACCCTGGAGCAGAGTAAACAGAGCATCGTGGAACACATGGCCAAACTGGGTATGTCCCCCACAGGCATAGAGAACCTGGCCATAATGGACCTGGCCAAGGTGAGGAAGGACATACTGCAGAAATCCCAGGACAAGAAGAGCATAGACTGGCTCAACTCCATAATCGGGGTGCTGCGCAACTACAAGGAGCGGTTCGGATGCGACATACTGGTGCTGGACTCCCTGGCCGCCCTCTACGCTTTGACAACCTTCAAGAACCCCCGTGCCGAACTGTTCTACTTCTTCGAGAGGATAAGGGACCTGGGCGTCACATCCCTGCTCATCTCGGAGATACCCACGGACAGGAACGTCTACGGTCTCTACGGGATAGAGGATTTCCTCAGCGACGGGATTCTCCATCTCAAGGTGGAGCAGACCGATGCCGGTGCAAACCTCTATCTCGGCGTGGTCAAGATGAGGAAGACCAAGCACACCAGGAACGTCATGCCCCTCATCTTCGAGGAGGGAGAGTTCGAGGTCGTCCGCGACTGAGGAGGTGGCCAACATGGGACTGTTCGGCCGCAAGAAAAAGAAGGACAAGGGAAGGA
>JAGHBH010000088.1 GCA_021161085.1 Thermoplasmata archaeon
CCCGCATGTAATCCCTGTCGCCATAGCACCTCACCCTTATCCCCCATCTCCTGTAGAAATCCAGCCAATCCCCTCCCCGGAGAAGTGCTTTGAACCCCGTTTTGAGCGCTCCTTCTATGAAATCGTCCCCCCTCTCCAGGTTCTCGTGGTTCAGGATGGGAGAGAATACAGTATTCGCCCCGTGTTCGAACAACACTCTCATGTTATCCAGAAACATCCTGTGCTCGAACGAGGCGTATCTCTCGTGAAAATTCTCCTCGGATGGGTCCAGATCGAACCAGATTATGGCCGCCCGGCGGGTGCCGTCGGGCATGAAAACCAGCGACTCCCCCCGGCCCAGATATGCCGCTATCTCCCTGACTTCCCCGGGAGCCAGCGAGAGGAACATCTCTCGGGCCTCTGGCGAGGAGGGTCCCACCTCCATCATCCGGGCCAGAGGCCGGGGCATCTCGCTCCCACCCATCTCCGGCCTCTCATGACCGCCGGTCGTTTCATACTCCATCGGAGCCCTCGAGCCGTTCAAGCCAACACCTCCCTGGGAACCTCATGTATCCTTTTCCTGGAGTGCAGCAGCAGGAGGGTCATCCCCCCTCCCACGGCGAGAGAGACGAAAAGCGTGGTTCTGGACATATACACGGCAGCGGCCAGCAGACCGGCCAGAACATCCCCGCCGTATCTCGCCATGTTGTACGCTCCCGAGGAGGTGCCCAGCAGCCGGTCCGGTGTGCGGAAAGACAGTGCGCTGGCCACTATGGGGTCCAGAAGGCCGGCCCCCGCAAAGAAGAGGCCGACCCCGAACATGGCCACGGGCAATATACCGGTGGGGAGGAGGAGGCCTCCCCCCAGCAATAGGATGGCCGAGGCGGAAAGAGATGCAGATAGACCCATCCCGGCGACCAGCCTGTGAGACGCCCAGGTAAGCAGAAGGCCCATCAAAAACACGGGCAAAACGAACAGCCAGTATCTGTCGTCCCCCACCAGGGAGCCTATTATCACGGGCAGCGAGAGTATGACCAGGGACAGGGAAGCCCTGAGGGAGAGACCGGATAATATCACCCGCCAGGGGAGAAGAGAGAGGTCTCCCCTTCTGGAAAACACTTCCCCGGATTGGTCTGAAAGGGTGGGGGATGACTCCATGAAGAGGAGCACGTCCGCAAACGAAACCACCCCCAGGGAGCCGACCAGGAAAAAGAGAAAACGCCCTCCGGCCAGGAAGAAGACCGCCGGACCCAAGGCCGCCCCCGCTATGAAAGCCACACCCGTCAGAAAAGATAACACCGACATGTTTTTTGCCTTGGAATCCAGATCGCCGGAGAATCCGGCCAGGGCCATGGCAGGCGTGGCCACGACACCCAGACCCTGGACCGCACGGCCGACAAAAAGCGAACCGACATCCCAGGCTGCCCCGGTTATGAAGCTGCCCGCAGAAAAGAGGGCAAGGGAGAGGAGGAACACCTTTCTACCCCCCCACTTGTCAACCAGCCTCCCGTAGGGCACCTGCATCACCATCTGGATGAGACCGGTTATGGAAAACGCCGCTCCCACGGCGAGGAGGGAGGGAGTGAACTCCAGACCGTAGAGGAAAAACACCGGCAGTGCCATGGCCTTGCCCAGACGGGGCAGGGAAGCGGCCAAACCGACCACCCGGGCATCCGTCCTCATCTCTCTCCCCTCCCGATGCCGTTATCTCCTACCGGCGAAGTAGGAGGCGTGCCGGACTGCATCTCACTTCCGTCCCCTCTCTCGGGGCGCCCGGAGCGGAATAACCCGCCGGAGAACCCTGCCAGATCGGCCACACCGGGAGTCGCCAGAGAGGTCTCAGGAGAGACCACACCTCCCGGATTGGTTCCCCCGGAAAGGAACACATCGTTCAAGGTATGGGAGAACATCCACTCGTGGGACGATATACCAAGTCTCCTGGCACCGGTGTACAGAACGCTCACTATGAGCGAGTCAACAACCACCGTGGGAGTGTAGAGACCCTTTCCCACCCACAATTCTTCCCTCTCTCCCCCTATATTCCGCATCAAGAAATCCATGCCCGCTGACAGCACCCCATCATCAAGTATCTCGCCGGTTTCCATTTCGTATGAAAAGAGAGCCTGGAGGGCATAGGAGGTCTCCTCCAGCGTGGATTTGGTGAAACCCCATCCCCCGTCAGGGTTCTGCGTTGACAAGAGCCACCCGACGGGCCTCTCCACCAGGCTGTCACCCAGAGGTGCCAGGGCCAGAACAGCATGTCCGGTGGGATAATAGGGAGAGATGTGCCATTTGTCCGCCCAGAACCCCTCTCCATGAATGCTCTTTCCCAGAAAACGCACTATCTTGTCAACCACCTCGTCCCTACGGGGATAGTCATAAAACCGCTGGACCGCATGGAGGATGTGGATGTTGGTGCTCACGGAGGGGTTCATCTCTCCGGGAAAACAGATGAAATAGTCCTCATTTTCATAGCTTTCCAACGCCCTGGGATTGGCAGGGCAATGAAACTCTCTGAGGACATAGAGAGCAAGGGCGGTATCGTCCCCGTCGGCCAACCGTGTCCATGATGTCCAGGATATTCCTCTCTCTTTCATGCCCGAGAGAAGGTGGTCGAGATGCGGCGGGAAAGTGTACTCAACAGGCACATTTGCCTGGAGAAAGTTGTAGATGACCCATATCTTCTCGAAAGCATCTATGGGATATTGGGGGGGTATTCCTCCATCTATACTGGCACGACGAACACGGAACACATATTTCCACGCGTCTTCCCTGCCTGTAGCCATGGCCAGAAAGACCGTGGCCGATGGAGAAGAAAGGACCGAACCGTTGACCAGTGGCATGGATGCGGCTCTCTCCCTGTCCAAATCGCCGGCCAGCCCTTCTAAAGAGTTGGTTAGAGAAGAGAGGCCGGTGTATATGTCCTCTGGGGGTATGCTCTCCAACCTTCTCTCCCTCAGCCTCCGGTAAGGAGAGACCAGGTGGAAAGGCAGGGAAAAACCCTTCTCCTCCGCCTCGTCCATGAGCGCCGGGAAGAGGACCTCGAAACCTATGGTATCCACCTTTTCCAATGACAGGCGTGGTATGGCGTCCCAGAGGAATGACTCCGCCTTTTTAACCGCCGTGGCCTGAAGAACCCTGCCCCTTCCATCCCCCCCTCTGGGACCCCCGAGGGCAGTCAGGACGGAAAGAGTGGATATCACCCGGTCGTGGACCATGGGAATGCTCCCTCCCCAGCTGCCGTCCTCTCTCTGCCCCCTCAGAAGCCAGTCTGTACACCTATGAAACATGGGCCAGCCTTCCATATACGCCGCCCTGGCAAACCAAGCGGTCTCATAAGGTATGCCGGTCACTTCGCCCAGTTCCATCCGGTCCACGATCCTTTTCGACACGAACTCTATCTCTTCCATCTTTTCACACCGTCCTCTCCCATTCCTCCCTGGGAGGATTTGAGGAGAGGAACGATGACCAACTCAGTCTATGATCTCCCCCCTGAGGGCGAGACCTTCACCGGTGACCTCCAGCAGATGGGGGGTGAGGGAATGCTTGACCCCCCTCATCTTCTTCACCTCCAGATACCTGCATTTTCCCTCCTCCCGCTTCATGACCCCCAGCTCTATTATCCCGTCCGCCAGAAAGAACTCGTCCCTGGGGGTGTTGTCCACCTTTTCCATGATCAGGAAAGAGGTTATTCCATTCTTCCTAAGACGCTGAAACATCTGTTCCACCCTCATCCTGAACCGTCTGTCGTTGCTGGAGAGAATATAGAAAGCGTTGAGAGAGTCCAGGGCGAGCATCACCGGCCTGTCGCTGCCCCTCTTTGTTATATCCTTTATTCTGGAAAACACCATCTCGGCAGCCTCATCGGCCATGAAAGAGATGTTGTAATTCAGCTCCCATTTCAGGGACGCAAAATCCACCATCTCTATCATATCGTCATCCGGCTCTACGCCCACGCTCTTCAGATTGCTCAAAAGCGTCTCCGGCGGCTGTTCCAGCGTGATGTATATTGACTTGCCCCCTTCTCCCTTTTTCCCGGCGGCCAGCATCAGTGAATAGACGAAAGTGCTCTTCAGCGTCCCGGGTTCCCCGGTCACCAGTATCACCCATCCCTGCGGCGGCTCCTCCCTCATCACTCTTTCCATACCGGGTATGGCCTCTATTATCATGCTTTCACCTCTGTATAGCCCAATTCTTCGGTGAGGGGGAGCAGGGCGTCAGGGGGGAGGAGTCTTTTAACCGTCTGGAGAAGGTCCTGGGCGAACTCCTCCGTGACCGCCCAACGCGACAGTTCCCTTAGGGAGAGACCGTGCTGCCTACATTTCTCCTGAAGGATTCCCCTGGATATATTGGGGGGCAGATATTCACTTATCATATCAACCAGACGGGAAGAGAAGGGACTGAGGTCCTCGCTTTCTTTCTCATCCAGATACTCTTTCACGGACTCGTTGACTATCTCTTTGAGGGTTCTGTGGTTATTTATACAGTAGATTTTCGCTCTTTTCAAAAGATCCTCTTCCAGATATATAGTGGTGCGCCTATACAACCTCCTCTTACCCATGTCCGTTTCGGCATCTGGAGTCATGGGAAGAAATATATGTCACCTCTTTCTATATAAATCTGTTGTCATCAATATGTCTAAATTAGGCTAAATGCTTAATTCATATTCAAATTGTGGTTACGGACCCCGTTCATGGCATGTTGACCAGCGGTACCTCTTTTTTCCTGCCGTCGGACATCTCCAGCTCCGCCACCAGACGACCGTTGCGAAACTCTATCCTGGCCTGCTTCAACAGTGAACGATATACCTTTATCTTCTTGCCCTGAAGACCCATCCTCTCACCCGAGCACTCCAGCAAACCCGCCTTCTCCAGCGAATGTATCCTCCGATAGCATGCTGCTATGGGAATCTCCAGCTCCCTGCTCAACGTCAGAGCGTCCATCTCCCGGCCGTAGGTGGCCATCAATATCTTGGCAGCGTACTCATCCGTGAGCAGTCTTGCCGGTTCATCCGTCATGTTCCTACACCTCCATCCATCTACAGAGGGGAAAGTATAAAAGGGCCCCGACCGTGGTATCAACGTTGAATATCCCGACTGATAATCTCCGCTGAAAATCATCGCACAGTCCTTCATCCAACATCCCACCTTGCCGCTCCCCTCACTCCAATTTTATCACATCAAGCCGCCGGCCCTCCTCCCCTGTGTCCACTATAAGAAAGTAGGGCAGGAACGGCCTCTCCCCGTATATCACATACTCGCTGGCCTTCCTCTCCAAAACCAGATGGATGTGGGGGATCCCTATGCTGTAGGGGTCTATCATGCTCTCCCTCTCCCTGGTGGAATAGAGGAACACGGTGGTGTATCCTGAAGCCCGGAGGGTGGACAGAAGGATACCCATCTCGTTGATGAACCGGCCCTTGGGCGTGTTCGAATACATCCAGTGGAGGGAATGGAGGTCTATGAGATATAGGAAGGGCTCCCTGACCTTGGTGAGATAATATCTGGCCTGAGAGGGTGCCAGCTCCTGATACAATTTGTCGCCGCCCACGGGAGCGGTGAACCTGGACGGCACCGCAGTGGGCACCTCCAGTATCCTCAGATGCCCTCCGTCTATGGAGGAGAAAACCTCCGGAGGTATGTATTTGCGGGCCATCTGCTCCGTGGCCATCTGGGATGGAACCCACATAACACCCATCTTCTTCCGCAGCCCGCTGAGAAGAATGGACATCTCCATCCAATCCATATGGGGAATGGAACCGCTCCTCTCTTCAAGAAAGATAAGACTTCCCACCGGCAGACCGCCGCCGAGAACCCTGTCCAGCTCCACAAAACCCGTGGATATATGGCCCTCGGGGGTGGGGATCTCTCTCTGGGAGGAAGTTAATATGTGAACCCTCTTTTCCAAAGGCTGAGGTGAGAAGAACCGCCCGTTTGTCAGAGTATAGAGTTTCACGCTCTCCCTTATGGGAACCCCCCTCAGCTTCTCGAAGGTTATCTTCCTGAGACTCCTCCCATCCTCCGGAGTGAAAGATAGGTGAACCACACCGTCCCCGAAATAATCCAGGTGAGTGTGCCTGTCCTGTTCCATGACGAACACCACATTGGCGTTGTCCTCCTCCACCAGATCATACTGGATGGTCCTTACAAGCCTAGCCTTGCTTATCCCGTATTTCTCCGCAAGACCCTCCACGCTGTCAAGAATCACCAGAGAGGTGTTCGGATATGCCTCCTCGACGAAGTTATAGATGGCCTCAAGCTCCGGCAGGTCCTCCCCCAGGTCCACGATTATGCCGCCCTCCTCCTCGAACTGGGGTGGGACGGCATCCGACAGATCATCCTCCTCATCCGTGACAAGCCCCTGCTCTATCCTGCCCTCCAGCCTGTTGAGAGCCTCCCTGGAAAACCCCTCCTTTCCCCCGTCCGCCCTCCCTTCTATGGAAACCCTGCTCTTACCCCCGTTCCTCTCGTCGAATATGACCGACGCAAGCCAGGGGAACTGGTTGTAAAGGGTCCTGTCGGACATCCTGGAAGCCACATATCTCACGGGCATCCTCTCGCGCAACGAGTCCGCTATCTCCAGAGCCAGCGTCGTTTTTCCCGTACCCGCACCCCCCCTGATGATCAGAGACCTCGAGCCCTTTTTGGTGAAGAATATCTCCAGGGAAACCGGAATCTTTCCCTTCTGGAGAGACACAGAAGACCCACCTGGTCTCTCCACATTTCCGGCCGCTCCGTCATTTTCCATGTTTTTCCCTTCGGCAACACCTTCAGATATCCCATCCCTATCCTTTATCTCTCCTTTTTCCATATACAAACACCTCCATTCCGTGAATGGCACATTCAACTTTGAGCGTTATCTCATCTCCAACGGTTAATCGCCTGGGCCATACCCATCCCACACGGCATCCTGCTGCACATCCGCCATCTTTTTATCACCCCCCGTTTATATAGCATTTCGGATGATTATCTGTTTTGATAAAAGAGGGGAGCCAAGAGGCGCTCTCCTGCCTTCCCTCCTGGCCGCCGTTTTAGACGAGGAGAGTATCTCGGTATCCTTCCATGCCGTCTTCCATCCTCTCGGGGCGATCGGAATACCATCCAGGGCAGCCAGGGTGGCGTCTCCCACCACCATGAAAACCCCCAAGGCCAGGGCTCCTATGAGGAAGGGAGACATCGCCGGCCATCCCATGACCACCGAATCGAATATCAGTTTGGCCACCAGTATACCACAGTAAACGTTGAAAATGACCAGCCTCTGGGTCGTGGACAGAATACGGGGTCGCCCGACCCGGTACGAATAGTCATTCTCATCCACGCCGTCCAACACATCATCTTTCGCTTTCATTTCGGCTCACCTTGATTGACAGTGGTTCGAAGTACTTTATATACGTAGAGGTTCACCTGGTCTCATTTGATTTTCAGCCGTAGAAATCAGATGGCGAAATCAACGGAGAGAACCGCAGGACGCCCTATATCAACGATGAAAGAAAAAAATACCCACACATGCCCAACATAATGATCCATCTGGGAGTCTCCGCAGCCCTCGGATACACCGTTCTGGGGGAAAGCTTCAGAGCACGCTGGAAGATGGTAGCCTGTGCGGCGTTCGCCGCCGCCCTCATAGACGTGGACGCCTTTCTGTCCCCCAACTTCAGGATGTTCCACAACCTCTTCTTCACGCTCCAGATACCCCTCCTGGCATTTGTGGCCACCACCGCCTACGTGGGACTGTTCCCGGAGGGCAGAGCGATTAGGGAGGCCAGGAAGATTGGGGCTTTTTCCCTCCTCGTTCTCCCTATGGCCTTCGGCCATCTGGCCTTAGATATGTGGGAGGGTGGGACCTTCTACCTCCTCTACCCCTTCAGCACGGAACCCCTGTACATCCCGGGAGCCGTTACGATGCATCGGACGGGCATCCTATCCTTCACCAGGGCAGAATACGTTCTCATCCTCTGGGGGCTGACCGTCCTGTTCTCCAGACTGGAGATCCCGACTATGCTGGGCACAGGAGAAAGAAGAAGGGAAAGTGCCGGAGGCGAAACTATGCCATCACAGGCCGCCACGGGAATCACAATATCTCCATATCGTATATATCCATCCTCATCCTGGGCACCATGGCCGACACCACGGCCCATTTCACGAGGTCCCGTCTGACCACCCTCCCCTCGGAGAGGAGACCCGTTATACCCTCCCCCGAGCCCAGGTTCTCCACCCCCAGAAGTTCACCTAGGATGGATGACATATCCCCATCCCCGGACAGTCGTTCAAGGACAAAACCGGGAACGGGAAACCCAGGGCCGACGCCCACGGTCTCCAGGCCGCGCCTGTCAGCCACCACACACAGGTGGAAGGACAGATGCCCCCCGCTGGCCAGGGTGACCACGCCGTGTTCTATCCCCACCCCATAGTCCGCACTCCCGTCCCCAGGAAGAGCCTCTTCGGCCCTCTTCCTGGCTCCCATCAGTATCTCCTCTATGCTCATGGGCTGGTCCATTGGCGGCTCCACCTGGACGGCCGAGGTCTCGACCGAAGGGAAGAACAGGGAAAAGGCGTCCCTGACGCCCTCCGCCTTCGGGGGGGATAGAGAGCCGACGGCAGCCTTCACGGGCCTCTTCAGATGTCCCTCGGTGTCTATTTCACCGGCCAGAATCCGGGAAGAAGATAGGGGGAGGGCGTCGTCGGCCAAAACCATCCCTAGTATGTGGAGGCGGATAGGAGACAGCCCCTTTTCCGCCCGGAGGGAATTTATCTCCAGTGCCGTCGGTTTCGTCTCCCTGGATGCTACAAGAATATCCCACCCCTCCTCGAGGGAAAAACCGTACCTGTCCCCTATCTCCCTTATCTCCAGGGTGCCGGAGAACCCCATCTCTTCCAGCAGGCGTTCCACATCCCTCTTCCTCTCCCGAAAAGGCCTCACCGGAAACCCTCTGGCCCCGGAGGCCATGGTGTCCGAGGTTATGCCGATTCCCAGATGGGATGCTATGGAGGCCGCATGGGCCAGAAGAAGCCTGTGTCCCCTGTGGAGGACGTTGAATGTCCCGCCCGCTATGACCCGCAACTACGCTCCGCCCCCGAGGTAGCTGAGGAATATGAGCGCTATGATGAACACCATGAGGAACATATAGACATAGTAGAACATCTTTTTCTTCTTGACCAGAACCTCCATCTTCTCCCTGCACTCCTCGCTGCAGTATTCCTCTTCGAGGGGCATGGCCCTGCCGCACACCGGACAGTGCTTGTGCTGGACCACAATATCTTCGTCCTCGTAGTCGGATGTCATGACAATGGGAGAGAGGGGGAAGGTTAATAACGTTTTCCTATGGTATCCCCCCTCCATGCCCCTGGTGGCTGTTTACGGGACCCTCAGAACCCGCCCCGATGCGAAAAACGAGGTCATGGATCGTGCGGGAGCCTTTTATATGGGCAAGGAACGGGTTCAGGGGTGGGATATGTACGACCACGGGCCGTATCCGTATGTGCTTCCTGGCGGCGGGACCATAACGATAGAAGTGTACCAAGTGGAGGACATCAGCGTTCTCGATTCCTACGAGGGATATCCCCGGCTGTACCTGAAAACACGGGTTCCCACCTCATGGGGAGACGCCTTTATATACCACCGCGAGGACAGGATATCCCCGGATGATATCCCCCTCGGGTCAGGCGACTGGGTTCTGGAAACGAAAGGGATACCGGCAGGCAGAATGGACGACATAAGGCATTTCATCCATCCGACACCCCTCGGAGACATGGGAGTGGACATGCTGGACGACATCGTCATCCGCCTGACCTTCATGCCCGGAAAACACCACAGGACACCGCTCGACCCCTCATCCCCTCTGGCGGTACAGATAGAAGGGTACATGGAGGGCGGGAGGCGGTCTTTCTCCGTCCCATTTCTCCTCCAGGGCACGGCGTTCCAGAAGGACGTCTGGAGGGCCACGAGCCTCATCCCCTACGGGGAGGTACGCACCTACGGCCAGATCGCTGAAATGATAGGGCGACCCGGGGCGTTCAGGGCGGTGGGAAACGCTCTGGGGGTCAACCCCCTCCCCCTCCTGGTGCCCTGCCACAGGGTGGTATCCTCGGGGGGTCTGGGCGGTTTTTCGGCGGAACTCTGGAGAAAACGCTGGCTGCTCCGATTGGAGGGATATCCGTAGAGACTCCGGAAAAGTGGTTC
>JAGHBH010000153.1 GCA_021161085.1 Thermoplasmata archaeon
GCTGTATCATGTGCTTCTGACGGAGAGATGCAACCTCCACTGCAGATACTGCGGCGGGTTCGATCCTCCGCCGGGAGAAGGGGAGATATCCTATCCTCTGGAAGAGCTCGAGAGGTTCATCGGGATGGACGGGGATGCCACGGTCCACTTCTACGGGGGCGAACCTCTGCTGAGAATGGAGAGGATGATGGAGATGATGGATGTCCTCCCTGCGAAAAGGTTCATGCTGCAGACCAACGCCACCAGACTGAACCTCCTGCCCACACCCTATCTGCTGAGGCTCCACAGCATCCTGGCATCCATAGACGGCCCGAGGGAGACGACGGACATCAACCGGGGAAAGGGCACCTACGACCGGGTGGTGGCCAACGTCCGGGACGCACTGGAGAGGGGGTTCCAGGGGGATATGATAGCCAGGATGGCGGTCACACGGGGCAACGACATTTACACTTCGGTGAGGCATCTGTTGGACCTTGGCATCTTCGACCACGTCCACTGGCAGCTCGACGCCATCTGGGGTGAACCATGGGAGGATTTTCCCGGCTGGGTTCGTGAGAGTTACAACCCCGGTATAACCCGGCTTTTGGAGGACTGGACGGAAGCGATGGCAGGCGGCCGGGTGGAGGGCATAGTACCCTTCAAGGCCGTGATGACAACCATATTGAAGGGCGAGCGGGCCAGCCTCCGGTGTGGAGCTGGGCTGGATGCCTTCGCCATCACCCCGAGGGGAGAGATAACGGTCTGCCCCATAGGACCAGAGTTCAGGGATCTCTATATAGGTTCCATAAAAGACAGGACACCGGAAGACATCAGGGACATCATGCGTGTGGGAGAACCCTGCACCTCATGCGACATATTCCATCTATGTGGAGGGAGATGTCTCTTCGCCAATCGCCATCCCCTATGGGGCGAGGAGGGGCAAAGATGGGTGTGCGACACCGTGCGACACATGATAACCGGCCTGCTGGCTGTCGAGGGAACGGTCAGGGATTTGCTGGAGGATGCCGTCATCTCAGCTGGAGACATATTCTATCCTGAGACGAACAACGGATGCGAGATAATACCATGAGAATAGAAGCCACTAGTGTTATCTGTCAAGATGAGGTTCTATTCCCGAAATACTGTAACAGATGGTCTTGGGAGGGGTATGCGTAGGTTGGGTGATGGATTTCGAGAACGCAGAAACACCGGAAGAAGCATTCCAACGCAAGCTACCACCAGCATCCATCATAGGCATATTCTTTGACCACTGCCAGGAGGTGAACCAGACATGAACCCCACAAACAAGCGAAATAATATCCGGGTTCAACAACGAAAAAAAACAGACCAAAAGTATATATAGAGGTAGGGTATAAGTCATACCGTTCTACGTCCCCTTTTAGGGAGAGATAGTAGGAGAAACAGGGTGTGTTGATATGACAGAGGAGAAAGGACCGGAGACCGTCAAGACCGGCACGACCACCGTGGGAATAACCTTCAAGGACGGGGTGGTGTTGGCCACCGAGAAGAGGGCCACAATGGGCACCATGATAGCCCACAAGAACACCCAGAAACTGTTCAGGATAGACAACCATCTCGGCCTCACCGTGGCCGGCCTGGTGGGAGACGCACAGCTCCTGGCCAGATATCTGACAGCGGAGGTTGAGCTCTACAGGATGAAGAACAACCGCCCCATAACCGTCAAGGGAGCGGCGAACCTGCTATCCAACATACTCAGCGGTTCCAGATACTATCCGTACTGGGTTCAGCTGGTCATCGGAGGCGTGGACTCCACAGGACCCTCTATATATGCCCTGGACGCCGCCGGAGGCTCCATCCCAGACATATACGTGGCCACGGGCTCCGGTTCTCCCTTCGTCTACGGGGTGATGGAAGACTACTACAAGGAGGACATGAAGGAAGGTGAGGCCGTGGATCTGGCCATAAGGGCAGTCACCATGGCCATGCGAAGGGACGCCGCCTCGGGGAACGGCATAAGCGTGGCCGTCATCACCTCCAAAAAGGGTTTCACCGAGCTGGAAGAGAAGGACATCGCACACCGCATAGAGAAGATGGGGCTCTGAAAACCAAAAACGGACTCCATGGGAGATAGGTAGGACTTATACCACACGGCCTCCCCCACATATCCACATATAATCTTCCATCACAATTCACTCTCAAAGACAAGAGGTAGATAACATGAGCGCCGAGAGCGTTCTGGAAAAGGCTAGACAGGTGATACGCGAGATCGCCCCCCCATCAGTGGACATCAGCGAGATAGAGTTGGAGGGACCGGTATTCGTGATATACACCCGGACACTGGACGAGTTCGCCAAGGACAACGAGATAGTCAAGAGGCTGGCCCAGACCCTGAAGAGGAGGGTGTCCGTCCGCCCCCACCCGGACCTTCTGACCGAGGAGGAGAGTGCGAAGAAGGTCATAGAGAAACTGGTGCCGGAGGAGGCGGAGGTCACCAACATATACTTCGACCACGACACGGGGGAGGTGACCATAGAAGCTCTCTACCCCGGAGTGGCCGCCGGCGGAAAGGAGATGACGGTGCTCAACGAGATAAAGACCAAGACCGGCTGGGCCCCGAAGGTCGCCCGATCGCCGCCCATCCCCTCCAAAACCCTGAGAGAGATAAGGGAATACCTGAGGGCGGTCAAGGAGGAGAGAAAGGAGTTCCTCAGAAAGACCGGGCGGAGGATAAACAGGGATATCATAGAGGGAGAGAACTGGGTCAGGGTGACCACACTGGGGGGCTTCCGCCAGGTGGGACGCAGCTGCGCCCTGCTGTCCACCAGGAACAGCAAGATAATGGTAGACATCGGCATAGACGTCTCCTCCTCCAAGGCATTCCCCTATCTGCACGCCCCCGAGCTGATGCCCCTGGAATCGCTGGACGCCGTGGTCATAACCCACGCCCACCTGGACCACTCCGGCCTGCTCCCCGCCCTCTTCAAATACGGATACGACGGGCCAGTATACTGCACCCCTCCGACAAGGGACCTGATGACCCTCCTGCAGCTGGACTACATAAAGGTGGGCATAGGCGAGAACAACAAGGCCCCCTACGAGTCCACCCACGTCAGGGAGGTGGTCAAACACTGCATAACCCTCAACTACGGGGAGACAACGGACATAGCACCGGATGTCAAGCTCACCTTCCACAACGCCGGCCACATCCTGGGCAGCAGCACGGCACACTTCCACATAGGAGAGGGCATGTACAACGTCGCCTTCTCCGGGGACATAAAATTCGAGAAGACATGGCTGTTCAACCCTGCCGTCAACAGATTCCCCCGCCTCGAAGCATTGATCCTGGAGGCAACATATGGCGGACACAACGACACCCAGCCCAGCAGGGCGGAGGCTTCGGAACAGCTGAAGGATATCCTCGTGCGCACCCTGGAGCGTAAGGGTAAGGTGATGATACCCGTGTTCGCCGTGGGCAGGAGCCAGGAGGTTATGATGGTCATAGAAGACCTGGTCAGAACGGGGGTCATACCGAAGATACCGGTGTATCTGGATGGCATGATATGGGAGGCAACGGCCCTCCACACCGCATATCCCGAATACCTCAACAGCAACCTCCGGACCCAGATGTTCCAGAAGGGCGACAACCCCTTCCTGTCCGACACATTCCAGCGGGTTGACAGCATGGAAACCAGAGAATCCATCCTTGTCGACCCCGACCCCTGCATCGTACTGGCCACCAGCGGCATGCTCAACGGCGGCCCCATAATGACCTATTTCAGGGAGTGGGCGGGAAGCGAGGAAAACACCCTCATATTCGTCGGCTACCAGGCGGAGGGAACCCTGGGACGCCGCATCCAGAAGGGCGAGGAGACCATAACCCTCATAGAAAAGGGCCGCCAGATAGAACTCGAGGTGAAGCTCAACGTGGAAACCTGCGACGGGTTCAGCGGCCACAGCGACCGCCGCCAGCTCATGGCCTACGTGGGCACCATGGACCCCCGGCCGGAAAAGGTCCTGGTCGGCCACGGAGAAGAAAACAAATGCGTGGACCTGGCCAGCAGCCTCTACAGGAGATACGGGCTAGAGACAAGAGCTCCCTACAACCTGGAGACCTACAGATTGAAATGAATCCATATCTATCTTATATTCATATGTCAAACAGCACCTGAACCCTCCCCCCTTCCAGGCTCTCCACCGCCTCCAGCATGTGATAGGTCACAGCCTTTATCTCGAAATTGACGCCGTGTCTATCCGGATCGAACAGCTCCCCCAGGAGGCGGGCGGAAAGGCTCCATTTCCCCTCCCTTTCTTCCAGGGATACCTCGGCCCGGGAGACCACGAAGTATTCCGTCTCGAAGAGAAAAAGCAGTTCTGACAGGAAGTCAACCAGAAGCATGTCGACGGCCGGGGAGGACATCTCCAGTCTTCTCTCCTCCAGGGTCTTCCGCTCTCCCTCTATCATGATGTGGAACATGGCCTCCGCGGCCTCTGCGAAAGCCCCGGCCAGGCTGTCGGCCTCCACCCTTATCCCTATATCCGCCGTGTGATCCAGTATCTCCCACGTCATAGCGGTTTACCTCTCATCCCGCCGTCCTTTCTAGTCCCAGTCCAGCAGCCGCCGCTGTCCCTCTAGTTTGCGGATGTCCGTGACGTCCTGGGTGACCTCCAGCACTCCCAGAAACTCGCCGTTCCTCCTGACGGCGAGATATCTGATGTATATCATCCGCCCGTTCATCTCTATCCAGAAGTCGGCATGGTCCCTCTCGCCGCTCTTGAACGCCTCCACTATCCTCTCCACCACGTGGACGCTCTTCTGGGGATGGCAGTTCTGCACCTTCCTGCCTATGACCGCTTTGGTTCGGGGGAATATCTTGTGGGGGGGCTGGTTGAAATATCTGACCACGTCGTCCCTGTCCACGAAGGTTATATCCACCGGGAGGGTGTCCAGCATCGCCTCCAGCTCCCTTGGGGAGAGGGAGCCTGTGGCAAACTCCACGTTCCCTTTGGGCCCGGAGGGAGAGGGAGAAACCGCAGTCCCGGATGGCACGGATGTTCCGGCTGTGCTCTTGACAGGGGGTGGTGGGGCGGGAGGAGTGAAACAGCAGTATCCCACATCATCAAACTCCTCTCTGGCCGCTATCCATTCGTTCTCACCCGATACTTTCAGGGCTGTGGGGAAGAGTATGTTGTTTTCTTTGTAAAAGTGGTCGGACATGGCCTCGAACAGCATCCTGGCGGTCCTCTCCAGGTTGGTGACGAACAAGGGGTATTCCATAGCCCCCTTTCCTTCCCCCCTCTCCCCGGGGCTCTCCCCTCCCA
>JAGHBH010000126.1 GCA_021161085.1 Thermoplasmata archaeon
GAGGGGGGGCACGCACATCGTGTTGGTGAATCTCCCCCACAGGGGGGCCAGGGCGGTGGAGTCTGGTTCCTTCCTCCCCCAGTACGAGATAACTCTCAGGATGGCGGATGAGGTCAGGAGGAACACGGGGGTGGAGGTTCTTGTTGCCCTCGGCCCGTATCCTGTGGAGTATCTGGAGTTGGCTGAGGCTGTCGGCCGGGAAAAGGCGCTGGAGAGGATGCGGGAGGGCATGCGTTTGGCCGCAGATATTGTCAGGGAGGGGAGGGCCAACGCTCTGGGGGAGATAGGGCGGCCCCATTTTCCCGTGGAGCCCTGGGTATGGGAGGACTCCAACTCCATACTCTCCTATGGGATGGAGCTCGCCGCCGAGGTCGGGTGTCCTGTGGTTGTGCACTGTGAGAGTGCTACCGGAGATACCTGGAGCGGGCTGGCGGAGATGGCGGACAGGGCGGGGCTGCCGAGGTGGCGGGTGATGAAGCACTACGCACCCCCGGTTATAAGGGAAGAGGAGAACATGGGCATCTTCCCGTCCGTTCTGGCGGGAAAGGATGCTCTCAAAAAAGCCCTCTCCCAGGGAACCAGATTCATGATGGAGACGGACTACATAGACGACCGCGACAGGCCGGGTGCTGTGATGGGCCCGGCCACGGTCCCCAAGAGGACAAGATGGCTTCTGGACACCGGCCTGACCTCGGAGGGAGAGATGGATATGGTCCACAGGAAGAACCCTGAGAGGATGTACGGTGTGGAGATGAGGGAGAAATAGGCTTCAGTACCGTATTTCGAACCCTTTTTCTCCCCTCGGGCTCTCTTCCACCTTCCCGACGCCCTCCACCCTGGCGTAGGGCTGCCCGCTGCGGCAGTATTCCAACACCTCCTCCACCAGGTCCCTTGGGCCTTCAAACACGGCTTCCACCCTGCCGTCAGGTAGATTCCTCACCCAGCCCGAGACTCCCAGGCTTCTGGCCTTGTCACAGGTGTGCTTTCTGAACCAGACTCCCTGGACCCTTCCGGAGAACCATACGTGAATTCTCACGACGTCCCCGCTCATATCCATCACCTTCCATATCATTGTCTTCTGCTCATCAGGAGTATGATGGCCTCTGCGGGTTCCCCATCGGCTTCCCGGAGGGCTTCCAACGCCTCATCTTCCGAGACACCGGTCTGCTGTACCACGAGTTCCACGTCCTCCCTGGGGATGACCAGACCGCCCCCTTCACCTCCGGGGGAGACGGCGGTGCTCACGGCTGAGGGCTCCGTTATCTCGTAGTCTCCCACAACCTGAAAGATGTTCTGGCCCTGGGCCACCATGAGTTGGACATCAGGGTGTTTTAGGACGTATGCCTTGTCCTTCGTGCGGATGATCACCTCTTCAACCCCTGTTATCTCCTCCATCTTTATTCCCATGCGTTTCATGGCCATCTTCATCTGCCGTGGGTTCATCCCTCGCATCCCGGGCATCATACCGCATCACATGGGGGAGAGAAGGATGGGGGTAAAAAAAGATAACCCGGGTATCCTGTTGCCGGACGGAAGGCGTCTTTCTCTATTTGCTATTCCAGCCAGTCCCTCACCGCCCGGAGCATGTTGTCCAGGGACGCAGGGTAAGCCCTGACCTTGAACTCCAGATGGATGATTCCCCCGGGGCTTTTTCCGTGGACGAGTTTTGTCTCTCCGAGGTATGCCGCCTGTTTGGACAGTCTCAGATGCAGCAGGCCGTTGTCGTCCACCCTCTCTTCAATGGAGGGGAGTATCTCTTCCCTCATTTTCTCCCTACCCCCCAGTCTGTCTATGACCTTTCTCATCTCCCCCGCTTTCGACACCTCTCCCGAGAGTATGGTTATGGGGTTTCCATGATAGCCCTCCGCCCTGTCCTCCATGAGGCTTGCGTCTCCGATTACGTGCCTGAGGGCCTGTTCCACTCTCGGGCGGGATTCGGTGGCCTGGCAGAACACCCTTGCCTTTATCTTGAGAAAGGGTATGCGGTCTCTCACTCTGCCCACCTCTCCATATCTTCGCCCTTCCTATATAAGTTCAATCCAGAAGTCGGGCGATGGTGCTTTCCATGTCACTCTCATCCACCAGGCCGGATAGGGCCTCTCTCAGTATGCCCTGCATGACCCTTCTGCCGAAGAGACCAACAATGGGGGTTATGAGTCTGTCCAACGCCTCCTCCGGGGGATATTTTTTGTATTCTTCCGGGCCCATGCGGGTGATGGTCTTGGTGGTGCCGTCCCCTATCCTCTTCACTATGGAAGCGTATATCCTCTCGTACACCTCTGGGGAGTATATACTCTCTCTTCCGGTGTTCTGACGGATCTCTTTTCCCGTCGTGCGGGTTTCGGGATTGAGATGTTTTTCCATGTCTTCCTCCTGGTATGATGGAACAGTTATGCCGTGGAGATATGCCGTGGAGATAGTGGATGGTATATAATGAGTACATTGTAGATAAGTATTACCCTGTATGGGGCTTTGTGTAGTATCCCAAAATACTTTAACAGGTAGTCTTAAGGGGATGTGTACTTTGGGTGATGGATTTCGAGAAGGCAGAAACACCGGAAGAAGCATTCCGGAGAAAACTCCCACCAGAAAAAATCTTTGAATACACGGGGCGATTACTTGAAGTGTAAAATTAATTCGGGATACTACAGCGGAGGTTTTCTGGGAGACTGTTTTCCCCCACGAGTATGCGATTGTTTTATACCCCGGTGGGTTCTACCTCTTACGGTGTCCCCGAGAACGAGGTAGTAGGATGTACCGGACCATACCCACCGTGATGTCGGCCGACGAGATACTGGACAAGGCGTTCCGCCGGGCCAGCAGGATAAGACGGGGGGGCAGGAACCCCCTGGAGAGGGAGAGGAACCTGACCACGGCCAGGATATCCTCCGTTGGGGACACGGTCTCCAGCGTTCTCTCCCGTTACGTCTCCGCATTCCCATCTTTCAACCGCAGAGAAGGATATCCCGAGTCCCTCATAGACGTGGCCGTGGGGTTGGACAGGCTGAAGCACAGCCTCGGGGCGTTGGACTGGGCGGCGGGGACCGTGAGGAGGATAGCCTCCCAGACAGTCTCCTCGGTTGCCAGGGAGAGGAATCCACGGCGTATCATCATTCTCAGGAAGCAGGCCTACGGTAGGATATCTTCTGTGGTCAAGAGGGTCTCCGGGGAACTGGACTTCCTGGCCAGTGCCAGGGAAATAATGAGGAAGCTGCCGGACATAGACCCGGAGAAACCCACGGTGGTGGTCGCCGGCCCGCCCAACGTGGGAAAATCCATGTTGGTCTCCAGGCTGTCCTCCGCCAGGCCGGAGGTGGCCAGCTATCCCTTCACCACCAAGCAGCTCCACGTGGGTCATCTGGAATACAGGGGTATGGAGATACAGATAATAGACACCCCCGGACTCCTGGACCGCCCCCTGGAACAGCGGAACGCTGCGGAGAGACAGGCGATAACCGCCCTCCGCTATCTGGCCGGGGCGATAATCTTCCTCTACGACCCCACCGAGGAATGCGGCTGGCCGGTGGACAGACAGAAGGCGCTCAGGGAGAGCATCGCAGCGGAGTTCAGAGGGTCGAAGATGCTGGACGTCTCCTCCAAATGCGACAGGGCTTCTCCCCTGGAGGACACCCTCGGAGTATCGGGTCTGACGGGCCAGGGTGTGGAACCGCTCTTGGAGGCCCTGCGTGATGCCCTGGAAGGGTGACACCGTGAAATGGCGGAGACGGGGATAGGGTTTTTATTCCCCCCTCCTTTAGGCCCCGTGAGGTGTCTCGCATGGTAGAGGTGAACGGCTTCAAGGGAGTGAGATACAATCCGGAGCGTGTGGACGCGGAGAAGGTCATAACGCCCCCCTACGACATCATAAGCCCGGAGCAGAGGGACGAGTTCTACGAAAAAGACCCGCACAGCGCCATAAGGCTGATACTCAACCGCGAGGAAGAGGGGGATCCGGAGGGGGAGAAATACAGGCGGAGCGCCCGGCTGCTCAGGGAGTGGCTGGAGGAGGGGGTTCTCGTAAGGGAGGAGCAGCCGGCCATATACATCTACGAGCAGGAATACGTCCACGAGGGGGAGACCATAAAGCGCATGGGATTCATAGGGGCCGCCAGACTCCACCCCTACGAGGATGGCGTGGTCATACCCCACGAGAGGACGCTCAGC
>JAGHBH010000164.1 GCA_021161085.1 Thermoplasmata archaeon
ATACCACACTTCACAACGCTACAGAAGGCCGCTGCGAGGCTTGATTCCATCGCCGTCAGACGGATCATCGGGCGGTTCATCAGGGAGCGGGACACGGAAGAGACCTTGAGGATCGTCAGCATCGATTCCACCGGATATCGTATGAAACATGCATCCAGATACTACCAGACACGTCTCACATACAGAGGAAAGAAACAGGATATCCGGCGTAAACACCTAAAGTCCACAATCTCGGTCGACACGAAGACGTTGCTCATCATCGCAGTCAAGCACCGCCGAGGACCGGCGAGCGACCACAAAGTCAAAACACTATCGATCATCCCAGCCAGGAACGAAGACGTGCCCGTGCACCGGACGAAAGGAAAGTATCGGAAGGAGATGAAACGCGGCTACAACAGGAAGAACTACAACCGAAGGGTGCTGGTCGAGACCGAGAACAGCGTGGTGAAACGACGTTTCAGCGAGTGCATCTACTCGAGAAAAGTCCGGACGCAGAACAGAGAACTAGAACTCAGATACCTAGCATACAACGCAGACCGATACGTCAAACTCCTTTTGTTCATCTCCATGAGGATTTCTACAAAGCCACAGAGGGGTCACAACGGTATCAGGGACACACATACCGTGGAGGTGAACGTCCATCCCCAAACGGAGGGGTCCGGTGATGTGGGATAGGCTCCGACGGGGAGGGAGCCGAGGTAGAGGCCTCCCAGGGTGTCCGCCACCAGCCAGATGCCTCCGTTGAATTCCATCCAGCAAGGTTGGAGGGGGGTGCCGTAGTATTCCTCGATAGCATTCCATATGGCCGACGCCTCCTCAACGTCCTTCCCTATGTAAACCAGGGAGAAGGCGTGGTCCGACATAACCGCCAGGACTGTGCGTCCCCCGAGGGATTCCACTATGGAGGCCAGGAGGAGTGCGTGGTCCTCGCAGTCTCCCTCTCCAAGGGCGAGGGTCTCTCCGGGAGAGAGCCAGTTGTCCTCTCCCGGCAGGTCGGGGACGTATCTTATGTGTTCCTTGACGTGGCCGAATGCTGCGGCGAGGTGGTCGGCGGTGTATCCCGGCCCCCATTTCTCCCGGATGGAGGCTGTGATGTTCTCCACCCCCGGGTCATCGGGGGATACCAGGGCCCTGGCCTTTTCCCACAAGGTGGTTTTTTCGGTTGTGAGGATGAAGGGTGTGGGACGTGCCAGGGGGGTGAGGATGAAGGAGAGGGAGCCCCTGTATCTTATCCCCTCCTCCTCGTACCAGACAGAGGTATTTTCGGACGTGGAAGGGGATTGGCCGACCAGCACTCTGACGCCCACCTGGTAGTGGTGGTATCTTCCAACGCCCGACGTCGGGGGGGAGAAGGACAGGAGGCCGACGGGGCGTTTCTCTCCCGGAGGGATATAGACGGAGGTGTTTCTCACGTATTCCCCGCCCCATTCGCCCCTAAAGCCCATCTTTTCCACTATGAGATGCGTCTCCCCGATGTTGGACAGGGATATCTCCACGCATCCTCCCCAGGTCTCGTAGACCGTTCCTATCTTCCATTCCAGCTCGTATTTGTAGGGGAGCGGGGGACCATCCTTCCGTATGGAGGATACGTCGAAGTCCACTATCTCACGATGGACCGGTTCCGGAACGCCGCTTCCGGGTTCGGGGTTCCATGCGGGGTTCGAGGTCATCAGGGAATAGCCCAGGGTGGAAGAGGAGAAAAGAAGGGCCAGGAGTACTGCGAGTCTGGCGCCGCTTCCCTTTCTTCGGGTATTTGGCGGCCCGGACCTCCTATCGTATAAGGGCATCCCCCTCCCTGTGGGATACTGGTCCCCTATCCCTCTGTATGGCTGGTTCATGGATACCCGGTATCCCCCCGGGGGCTATTTATGGGTTTTCCCGGCGGCCCCGGGCTCGTTCCGGCAAGGTGGGGCATGTTTTATCTACCCCCCTGGGATTCCTCCTCTCATGGAGAGAGATATGGATAGAGATATGGATAGAGATATGGAGAGACAGCGGCGGCTCAGGATAGGTGTCCTGGCGTCGGGAAGGGGGAGCAACTTCCAGGCCATAATAGACAGGGTGGAGGATGGGACACTTCCCGTGGAGATAGCGGTTCTGGTGGTGAACAACAGGGATGCCGGGGCGGTGCAGCGTGCGGAGAGACATGGGATACCGTGGCATTTCATAGACCACCGGGGGAGGAGCAGGGAGGAGTTCGAGAGGGAGGTGATAGCGGTCCTGGACGAGCACCGGGTCGAGCTGGTCGTGCTGGCGGGCTTCATGCGGATCCTGACTCCCCTGTTCATAGACCACTACCGGCACAGGATAATCAACATCCATCCCGCCCTGCTGCCATCTTTCCCCGGGACCCACGGCCAGCGGGATGCCCTCGAGTACGGGGTGAAGGTCAGCGGGTGCACCGTGCATTTCGTGGACACGAGCGTTGACGGAGGGCCGATAATCATCCAGCGGTGCGTCCCGGTGCTGGAGGATGACACCGAGGAAAGTCTTGCCAGACGTATATTGGAGGAAGAGCACAGGGCTCTCCCTGAGGCCATCCGCCTCTATGCCGAGGGGAGGCTGAGGATAGAAGGGCGGAGGGTGAGAATACTGGACGGATAGAGGATAGGCCGTCAGCGGGCGGAGGATAGGAGGATGCAGGGGGGTGGAAAGGCTTAAAAAACCGTGTGGCTATCCCATGTACAGGTGAGAAGATGAACACATACCTTACGGTCTTCTTCTCCAGCGAAGGGGCCACGCCGTCCGAGGTGGCGGAGAGACTGCAGATGCTGGGGTTCGAACCCACCCAGGGAAACTACGATTTCGTCTACAAGTGGGACTCCAAGGCGACGGTGAAGGACGCCCTCTGGTTCGCCGACAAGATAAGGGCCACCCTGGACGGAATGCACGTCTTTTTCAAGATAGAGACCATCTAGACGGAGAGACATTGGGAAGGGATGTCTGGAGAAGAGCTGTCCGGAGAAGGGCTGTTGGTGGTAGATGACAGAGGAGGCTTCCACCGGAGCGGGTTGGGCAGGGGATTTCCCCGAGCCCGTGGACTACAATCTCCTGCTGTCCTCTTTTTACGGAGAGAAAGAGGCCGGTATAGACCCCCTATCCATCCCCAGAGAGGAGCTGATGGGACTCCTGGTCGAGAAGCACAGGCACATCCAGGCCCTGATGGAAGATGAGAGGAAAAGGCTGGAGAGGTTCATCTCCACCTGGGAAGCGGTGTGGGAGGAGAAGAGGAGGAAGAGGGACGAGCTCAACGCCCGTGTCAGGGAGTTGAAGGAGTTGAGGGGCAGGCTGCACAGCGAGATGCGGGCCGTGAGGGAACAGTTCTTCTCTCTCATAGAGAAGGAAAAGGCTCTGGAGAAGGAGAAGGACAGGATTTCACAGCTGAAGAAGGAGATAAAGGGTTTCGACTGGCAGATAGAGACCCAGGCCGTTGACCTGGACGCCGAGAGAGAACTCCTCTCCAGGATAAAGAACCTCATGGAGGAGATGACCAGGATAAACGAGAAATACCGGGAGAAGAGCACCATCCAGGAGAGACTGAAGGGGCTGGCCGAGGCATCGGGGAAGCGTGCCGCCGAGGCCGACCGGGTCCACATGGAACTGCTAGATACCGTGGAGAAATCCAACATACTCCATGGTG
>JAGHBH010000086.1 GCA_021161085.1 Thermoplasmata archaeon
CATTCTGAAGGGCGTAACCCCGGGCAGCCCGCTCGACATCAGGGGAAACGGACATCGAACCACCCATACCAGACACCGTAATAAGGGTTTCCCAAGTGCCGCATCTCGCCCGGTCTTCTCTCCAAGTGTAAATGGATATATGGAAGCATGGAAGATATGGCGGGGTGTTCATCCAAAAACCTTTTTTCCCTCTTCCTGTTGCGGCCCATTGGTGCTGTGCGATGGCGTATGATCCGGCGGAGCTGGAAAGGAAGTGGCAGAGGCGTTGGGAGGAGGCCAGGCTGGGTGAGGCGGAGCCGGATGACAGGGAGAAGTTCTTCATGATATTCGCCTATCCAGGGGTTTCCGGCTACCTCCATGTGGGCCACATGCGGGGATACACATACACGGATGTGCTGTGCCGGTACATGCGCATGAGGGGGTACAACGTGCTGTTTCCCGTGGGAACCCACGCCACGGGGAATGTGAGCGTCACCCTGGCCAAGAAGGTGGAGAAGGGGGACGAGCGGTGGCTGGAATATCTGAGGTACAACGGCTGTCCGGAGGAGGAGATTCCCAAACTGGCCGACCCGAAGGAGGTGGTGAGGTTCTTCAGCAGCGTATATGTGAACGACTACTGGAAGCGGTTCGGTTTTCTGGCGGACTGGCGGCGTTTCACCACCACCATAGACCCGGGCTATCAGCGTTTCATCCAGTGGCAGTTCCTCAAGCTCCACGAACTCGGCCTCCTGGTTCAGAAGCCGTATTATGCGACCTTCTGTCCGGCGGACGGGCCGGTGGCCGTGGACCCCTCCGAGACGGATATCTCCAGGGGGGGCAACGCGGAGAAGATGGAATACACGCTCCTGAAGTTCAGGATGGACCTGGACGGGGAGGAGGTCTTCGTGGTGGCGGCCACCCTGCGTCCGGAGACCGTCTTCGGCCAGACCAACTTCTGGGCGGACCCCGAGGTGGAATATGTCAAGGCAAGGGTGGGGGAGGAGATATGGATCGTCAGCAGGCCGGCGGCCGAGAAGCTGGCGTTCCAGAAGGGCGGGGTGGAGATAGTGGGCACGGTCTCCGGCCGTGATCTCATGGGAAAGGAATGCCTGGCCCCGGGGGTGGACCGGTGGATTCCCATACTGCCCTCCCGGTTCTGCGATCCGAACGTGGGCACGGGGCTGGTCACCAGCGTTCCCTCGGACGCCCCGGCGGATTGGATGGGATTGTACGACCTCCAGAGAGACCCGGAGCTGTGCAGGAGATACGGTCTGGATCCGGAGAGGGTGAAGGCAATACAACCCATTCCCATCATAAAGACGAAGGGGTGGGGTCCCCTGCCTGCGGTGGAGATATGCGAGAAGATGGGTATAGAGAGCCAGGATGACGAAGAGAAGTTGGAGGAGGCGAAGAAGGAGATCTACAAGGCGGGTTTCCATACCGGGGTGATGAACGAGAACTGCGGCGAGTACGCAGGGATGCCCGTGGAGAAGGCGAAAGAACTGGTCAAGGAGAGGCTGGTGGCCGAAGGAAAGGCGGACATATTCTACGACCTCAGCGAGGAGGTCATCTGCAGGTGCGGCGAGCGGGTTGTCATCAAGCGGATAGACGACCAGTGGTTCATAAACTACTCCAATCCCGACTGGACGGAGAAATCAGTGGATGCCGCCAGGGGTATGGACATACTCCCCAGAGAGTATTATGACAACATGCCCGGCGTTCTGGAGTGGTTCCAAGATCGTGCGTGTGTCCGCATGGGCAGCTGGCTGGGAACACCCTTCCCCCTGGATGACAAATGGACGATAGAGCCAATAAGCGACAGCACCCTGTATCCCATATACTACCTCATCTCAAAGTATGTGAACGACGGCAGCCTGCCGGTGGATGCGATGACACCGGAGTTCTTTGACTATGTGTTTTTGGGCAGAGGAGAGGCGGAGCCCCTGGCCGGAAGGCTGGGGTTGGATGCCAGCCTGTTGGAGCGCATAAGGAAAGATGTCCTCTACTGGTATCCCCTGGACATCAATCTCGGCGGCAAGGAGCATATGACCGTCCATTTTCCGGTGTTCCTGATGAACCACGTCGCCATCCTGCCCGGGACCCTCTGGCCCAGGGGAATCTTCGCCCACTGGTATATCGTGGGAAAGGGCAGCAAGATATCAAAGT
Organism: Thermoplasmata archaeon; assembly: GCA_021161085.1. GTDB lineage: Archaea > Thermoplasmatota > Thermoplasmata > JAGHBH01 > JAGHBH01 > JAGHBH01. The sequence goes on from JAGHBH010000086.1 coordinate 2,146, forward strand.
CAAAGGGGGGTGCCGAGCCCATACCCTATGCCGTCTCCAGGTTCGGTGTGGACGCCATGAGGCTGTTCTACTGCAACAGCGGGTCGCCGTTCGTTGACGTGGAGTGGGACGAGGACCTGGTGGTCCGCTACAAATCCCGTCTGGAGAGGCTCTACAATCTTTTCGGAGAACTGAAGGAAGGCCTGGAGGGGGCCGCTCCGTCTCCCGTTGACAGGTGGCTTGAGAGCCGGCTCTCGACGGTGGTGGAAGGGGTCATCCGGGCCCTGGAGGAGCGGAACTTCCGACAGGCCACCAATCTCGTGTATGTGGATCTCCCGGCCGACATCAGGTGGTACACACGGAGGGGCGGCAGCGGCGGCGATGGGGGAGAGGTGCTCGGGAGGATTTTGAGGGAGTGGGCGCTGCTGATGACCCCGTTCACTCCCCATCTGGCGGAGGAGCTGTGGGAGATGATGGGCTCCGAGGGCTTTGCCTCCACGGCCAGTTTCCCCACGCCGGGAGAGAGATATCCGGACGCCGAGGCGGGAGAGCGCCTGCTGAGGGAGACGATGAAGGACATGGACCAGATACTGAGGGTCACCGGCATCACCCCCAGGAGGATACTCCTGTACACCGCCCCCGGGTGGAAACACCGTGCCCTGCACGAGCTCATGGAGGGAAAGGATGTGGGAAGCGTGATAAAGGGACTCATGGCCGACCCGGAGGTCAGGAAGATGGGAAAGGCCGTCCCCGCCTATGTTCAGAGTGCCGCCAAGGACGTCAAAAAGATGGACGAGGCGCTGCGGGAATATTACGGGATGTCCCTGGACGAATACGAGATACTGGCCGCCGCCAGAGAATTTTTGGCGGGGGAGTACAAGGCCGAGGTGCTGGTGTTCAAGGCGGATGACCCGGGCATGGAGGACCCGGGGAACAAGGCCAGACACGCGGCCCCACGGAGGCCCGCCATCTACGTGGAGTGAGATGACATGCCGGAAATGGAAGAACCAGTATACCTGTACTTCGTCGGGACCGCCGGAAGCGGGAAGAGCACGCTGGTGGGGGCCTTCGGAGAATGGTGCAGGACCAACGGCATAGACTCCATGTCGGTCAACCTGGACCCCGGGGTCGAGGGGCTGCCGTACACGCCTGACGTGGACATAAGGGAGTGGGTCAGCCTCTCCTCGGTGATGGAGGAATACGGTCTGGGGCCTAACGGCGCCCAGATAGCGGCGGCGGACATGCTGGCCCTTCACATCCGGGAGGTGAAGGAGGCTGTCGAGGGCTACAAGGTGGACTACGTTCTGGTGGACACCCCGGGACAGATAGAGATGTTCGCCTTCCGCAAGTCCTCCACCCTGGTGGTGGACGCCCTCAGCCCCAAGAGGGGCATGCTGATATACCTGTTCGACCCTGCAATCTCCGCCAGGCCGGAGGGTTTCATCTCCTCTCTACTCCTGTACGCCACTGTCCAGTCGAGGTTCCTGATACCCTCTTATGCCGTCATCTCGAAAAGCGACCTTCTGGAGGCGGAGGCCTTGGAGGAGATGAGGAGATGGGGGGAGGACCCGTTATATCTCGACAGGGCCCTATCCTCTTCCCTTGGTTCCATGGAGGGGGTGGTCACGGCGGAACTGCTCAAGGCCCTGGAGTCCCTGGGCATCTGCGGCCGCCCATCCCCCGTGTCCTCCGAGGAGATGTACGGGATGGAGGACATCTACAACACGGTCCAGCAGATGTTCAAGGGCGGGGAAGACCTTAAATCCGACTAGCACATAGGGACTTCAGATGACCGCCGACGTGTTCTTCTTCAGCCTTCCGGACACCACCAC
>JAGHBH010000113.1 GCA_021161085.1 Thermoplasmata archaeon
AGGAATTCCGCACGAACGTACGGAACATGCCCGTTCCGTAGTACAATGGTACCACATATTCAAACACAGAATCAAACAATTCTACAAAAGATGGCCACACAACGCAAAACCAGAAACCACACTCTCATGGTGCCTATCATTCATCACCATATACAACCTCGGGAGGCAATAACTTGACATCCTCCGGCCCTGTCAGGGCAAGTTTTATATAATAGTTGTGTGCTTGAGTGTTCTGGAAGGCTCACCTTCAAGGAATCACGCTCATCTATCACGCTACGCATGTTCAACAGGACGATGGCTCCCGGTGGGGATATCTGTCCAGATGTGCGCACCATGGCGATATGGATGCTCGATTTTTTGGAGGCGGGCTTTCCGACGGAAGAAGGAAGAGAGAAGAAGGAAAGCGAGCGTACAAGACAAAAGAGGATGAATATAGGATAGGTGATAACAATGAGTTTGGATCCGAGTGCTACGAAATATCTGATAAGAGCAAGTATCACCACTGACGGCATCGTGGAGAAGCCCGATGTCATCGGGGCGATATTCGGACAGAGCGAGGGACTCCTGGGGGAGGAACTGGACCTCAGGGATCTCCAGAAGAGCGGTAGAATAGGCAGGATCGAGGTGGAGATAAGCGCCCAGAAGGGCAAGTCCGAGGGGGAGATTCTCATCCCCTCCAGCTTGGATCAGGTGGAGACGGCCATTCTCGGGGCTGCCTTGGAGACCATAGATCGGGTGGGGCCCTGCAAGGCGGAGATAAAGGTCGAGGCGGTGGAGGACGTGCGGATGAAAAAGAGGACCTTCATCGTCGACCGGGCCAAGGAACTGCTGCTGAAACTTCTGGAAGAGAGCAGAAGCGTCACCACGGACCTCACGGAGTCCGTCCGCCAGTCCATCCAGGTTGAGGAGATAGTCAGCTACGGCGAGGAACACCTGCCCGCCGGGCCTAACGTGGAGACCTCCGACTCCATCATCGTGGTGGAGGGACGGAGCGACGTGCTCAACCTGCTCAGGCACGGCATAAAGAACGCCATAGCCGTCGAGGGAACCAGCGTGCCGGAGACCATAGTGGAGCTCTCCAAGGAGAAGAACGTGGTGGCCTTCGTGGACGGCGACCGGGGCGGCGAGCTGATTCTCAAGGAACTGCTGCAGGTGTGCGACGTGGATTTCATCGCCAGGGCCCCCAGATCCCACGAGGTGGAGGAGCTGACCCAGAAGCAGATAATAAAGGCCCTGAGGAACAAGATTCCGGCGGAGCAGTTCATAGAGATGTATTCCCTGGATGTGCCCGGCAGGAAGAACGGGCACGAGAGAGGGAACGGCAACGGCGGCCGTAGCGACAAGGGCAAGAACCGGGGGAGGGACAAGTCCGGCGACAAGGGAAAATCCTCCAAGGACTCCGGACAGGAGAAGAAGGCGGAGAAGGAGGAGAAGAAGTCCAAGGGAGAGAAGGAGAAGCCCGCTAAGGAGGAGAAAAATCTCTCTCCCGAGCAGGAGAACATGAAAAAGTTGTTAAAGGAGATAATGGGTAAGCATCATGCACGCCTCATATCCGAAGAGGGCGATGTGGTGGCCGACACCCCCATCAAGGACATGTTCAAGACCATCGAAGAAAACGAGGGCAAGTTCAGGATACTGGTCCTTGACGGGATAATAACCCAGAAGCTGCTGGACACCGCGGCATCCATGGGCGTGACGGACGTGGCCGGTCTCAAGACGGGAAACATCACCAAGAAGCCCGAGTCGGTGAGGGTGTGGACGAAGGAAGACCTGTGGTGAGATGTGGTGAGAGGTTTGCCCACGGAAGAGGAGAACGCCAACGCAGGGGAAGGCCCTTTCCTGGACGCACGGAAGGGGTTCTCCCTGGACGAGATGGAGACCACAAGGGACGTGGTCATACCCAGCGATCCGCTAGAGCGTGTCATCGGCCAGGACGAGGCCATAGAGCTGGCCAGGATAGCGGCACAGCAGAAGCGCCATCTCCTGCTCGTGGGCCCGCCGGGAACCGGAAAGTCCATGATAGGCCAGGCTCTCTCCCTCCATCTTCCGTCCCCGGACGAGGAGATCCAGGTGGTCCACAACCCGGAGAACCCGGAAAGGCCAGTGGTCGAGGTTAAGGGCAGGGCGGAGGTGGAGAAGGAAAAGGAGAGTCTCTCTTCCGCCGAGGGCGAGCTCATAGAACCCAAGGAGGCTCCCATCAACGTTGCCGAGAAGCTGGGTTTCAGATGCATGAACTGTGGGGCCTATTCCTCCTCCAGGGAGAGGGTGTGTCCCCGGTGCGGGAAGCCCAAGCTGACCACAACCGTGGAGACGAACATGCCCTTCGGCGACATCCTCAAGGAGATGATGGGCACCATAAGCGCCTTCGGCCCCGGAGCGGAGCGGGTGACCACCACCAGAAAGCGTTTCGGCAAGGAGGAGGTGGTGGTGTTCGAGAAGGCCGGGGAGATGATAAGAATACTGGACCAGGAGGCCCTGGAGCGGAGGAGAGAACTGGAGAAACAGAGCCCCAGAAAGGTGTTGGTCCCCCTGGAGAGAAACCCCTTCGTCCTGGCCACGGGAGCCAGCGAGACGGAGCTGCTGGGGGACGTGAAGCACGACCCCTATGGTGGTCATCCCCAGCTGGGAACGCCTCCCTACGAGCGGGTGGTGCCGGGCAGCATACACGAGGCACATCAGGGCGTCCTGTTCGTGGACGAACTCCCCCATCTGGGCCATCTCCAGAGATACATACTGACGGCCATGCAGGAGCACAAGTTTCCCATAACCGGACGGAACCCCCAGAGCGCCGGGGCCAGCGTCCGGGTGGATGACGTGCCCTGCAACTTCATCTTCGTGGGAGCGTGCAACATACAGGACCTGCCGGCCATCCTCTCACCCCTCCGGTCCAGGATAATAGGCTCTGGCTACGAGATACTGGTGGAGACGGTGATGCCGGACACACCCGAGAACCGGTGCAAGCTGGCGCAGTTCGTCGCACAGGAAATAGTGATGGACAGACGGATACCCCACGCCTCCCGAGACGCCGTCGAGGCCGTGATAGAGGAAGCGAAGAAACGGGCGAGGGTTCTGGATCAAAAAGAGAGGTCCCTCACGCTGAGATTGAGAGAGCTGGGGGGGCTCATACGGACCGCCGGAGACCTGGCCGTTGTGAACGGCGACTCCCTAATCGAGAGGAAGCACATCGAGGCCGCCTTGAAGAGAAGCAGGACCATAGAGGAGCAGATAAAGGAGAGATACGGCTCCTATTACGGCGCTCTCGCCACGGATATGTCCGGCGCCCAGAAAAGCACCAGTCCCTACCACTACTGGAACGTGACATCCCACGACGACAAACGGGGCTATTTCTAGTTTCACGGCCCATTTCACGACTCACGGTCTCACCAGGGGCCCATCTTCACCATCCTGTATGCCGGGCCGCCGTCGGTGTAGTAGCCGTGCAGCAGTTCCACCGTGGCGAAGCCTCTCTTGTGATAGAAGGATATGGCCTCGTGGTTGGACACCCGGACCTCCAGGGTGATGCCCTTCAACCCCTTGCCCCGGAACCGGGAGGTTATTTCCTCCAGGAGGGCGGAGCCTATGCCCTTTCTCCTCCATCTCTCGCTCACGGAGAGCATGAGTATCCTGAGCCATCCCTCCTCCCTGACGGCCAGGGCGAACCCCACTATCTCGTCCCCGTAGCAGGCCACTATGAATCCTTCCGGCTGGGTCCGGTGTATTATGGAGAATATGTTGGGGTCGTAGGGCTCTCCGAGGGTTCTGTCGGATAGACGTTTCACCTGGGGCAGGTCCGTGGGCCGGAATCCTCGTATGGTGAGCATTCTATTCCTTCTGCCTGTGTCCCTTCCGAGGGGGGACCGTAGGGGTCTGCCGGAAAGGGGACTATTTCATCTGCTGGACAGCCTCCAGCTGGCTTATGATGTTCCACACCAGCGTGCGGCCGTGGAGGGGGATGTTGGGATCGTTCGCCAGTTCGTCCAGTATGGAGATGGCCCCGGCGGCCCGGACATCCAGGGCCTCGTTCTTGTTCTCCATTATCCTCTTCGCCTCCTCGGCTCCCCTTCTTATGTTCCTCGGAACGGAGGTGTCCTCCGCCAGTTGATCCAGAACAGCCTTTATCTGCTCGAGCTTTTCCTCTACACCGGTCATCTCTACTCCTCCTTGGATTCCTCCTCTCTGGTGGGCACCACCAGTATCTCTCCGCTCTCCTTGTAGGGGGTTACCACCAGCATGGTGCGGGTCTCCTTCACTCCCTCTATTGTGGCCAGGTTCTCCATGACGAACTTCTTCATCTCCCCGTAGCTGGAGAACCACACCTTCATTATGATGTCTATGTCGCCGGTGACCAGGAATACATCCTTGACCTCCTGGAAATTGGCCACCGCCTCCGCTATCTCATCCGCGGCCTTCGTGTCCACCTTCATCATTATCATGGCCAATACCCTGTCCTCATCCTCGTAGTAGGACGAGAGAACGCCTTCCAGTTCCTGTTGTTTTTCCTCACCGGTCATGGTCGAACCTCCTGGGGTTGGGGTTGCATGGGTTATACAACTTTTCGGGTAGGGGGCGATATGGGGGG
>JAGHBH010000037.1 GCA_021161085.1 Thermoplasmata archaeon
CGGGCGCCCCGCAGGTGACAATTATGCCGTCATAGGGGGCGTGTTCCGGTATCCCCTGGCTGCCGTCTGCCACGTGGACGGTCACTCTATCGGCCAGCCCTATGGATTCCAGCCGCCTTTCCGCCTCCCGTGCCAGTGTCTCATGTCTTTCAACGGTGTGCACATGCCCCCCCTCACCCACCAGGAAGGCCAGTATGGCGGCCTGGTAGCCGGAACCCGTGCCTATCTCCAGTATCCTGTCCCCCTCCTCCACCTGGAGCAGCTGCGTCATCATGGCCACCATGTGGGGTGCGGAGATGGTCTGGCCCTCTCCTATGGGCAGGGGTGTGTCCTCGTATGCCTCGTCCCTCATCGCCGGGGGTACGAATATCTCCCTGGGGACGGCGAGCATGGCCTCTTCCACCCTCCTGTCGGTGAGGATGCCCTGGGCCTTGAGCCTCCTCACCATCATCCCCCCATCCTGGCCGTCGGGTGTCGTGGAAGCGTCCACACCTCCCTTCGCACCTCCATCGGACTCTCATCACCTTGGCATAGACTCTCCTTATCTCTTCCGCCGGAGCGCAGCCCCTCCTCAGCACACCGTCCCGTGTCTTTATCCTGTGAACCACGGCCCGGATGTCGCCCAGGTACAGCATGTCCCCGACGCATATCTCCTCGTCGTAGGCTGCCTCCATCTCCCGGGAGATGGTGTTTCCACCCTTGTTTATGGATATCTTCACCTTGACCATGTCAGAGACCCTGGCCCACAGGGTGGTTATCTCCCCGGCCTCCGCCCTCTCCATCCTCTTCTGGCCGTGCTCTATGGCCGTTATGACCAGCCGCTCCCCCGACACGCTGTATAGAACGTCGCCAACAGACACCATCTCATCCTCTTCAAGTGATATGGTGGAGCGGCTGCTCTCCCCTCCCCGGCTGATCACTATCGGAACCTCCCGCTTTTCGGGCAGAGGAACGGTCTCTTCCCTGGTTACCCCGCACCGGAGACATTCCACCACCATCTTCAGCCGTTGGTCCCTCTTCCCGAGTGTCCTGGCGCTGTGGACCCTGTGCTTCGTCTCCCCGCCGCATGTGGGACATTGGAGGATCAGGGTGGAGGGGGTGGGATACGTCATAGGCCGGTGGAACACTTTTGGATACAAATCTTTTGGGGGGCATTGGGGGATTCGAGCCTACACATATTTATACAAAACCTCCTTTCTCTCCACCATGGTCATTCCCCTGGACGTTGACGAGGTGCTTCTGGCCTTCACGGTCATACTGGTGCTGGGCCTCTTCATCCCGGAGATGGAGCACCGGTGGAACCTTCCCCTTGTCCCGCTCTATATCATGGCAGGTATAATCATAGGGCCATACGGTCTGGATTTCATAGACTCAGCTCCCGCCCTATCCTTCCTGGGCGAGCTGGGGTTGTTCTTCCTGGTGTTCATGGCTGGTCTGGATGTCTCCAAGGCGGGAAAGGTGAAGTGGCATCACGTTTCCATACTCTCCCTAATCTTCGGGGCTCTCTGCTTCATCGCCGGGTTCTCCTATATCTGGTTCTTCTCCGGCCCCCTCTCCGGCGGTATGGTAGACTACCCTGCCACATCGGCCCTTCTTGTGGGTGTCATACTCATGTCGTCCTCGGTGGGTGAGATAATACCCATGGTGAAGGCCAAGAGCAGCCTGGTGGACAGGATGGGACCTGTGATAATCCCCGGCGTGGTGGTCTTGGACGGTGCCAGCCTGGTGGGGATAGCGTTCCTCACCAAGGACCCCTCGTCCCCCATGTCCATGGTTGTCTTCATCATACTCGTTGCGGTGTTCTTCATCAGCACGGCCATCATAGTGCCGAGGGTCGCCAGATGGTATTTCTCCAAGCAGACCACGCTCAGCAGGGAGAGCGACCTGAAGTTCCTGATATCCGTGCTGTTCGTGGTGGTGGCCGTCTCCGAGCTCATAAAACTGCATGGGATAGCCGCCTCCTTCTTCGCCGGCGTCCTCATCAGCGAGTCCCTGCCCAACAAGAGGGAGATAACCCGCCTGGAGGGAATAGGGCACACGCTACTGATACCCACCTTCTTCATAGTCCTCGGCATAGAGACGAACATACGGCTGATATGGGAGGCTCTCCCCTATTTCGCCCTTGCCTTGGGGCTGCTGGCCACCCTCATAATCTCCAAGACGGTCTCCGGTGTCGTCTACGCCATCGTTACAAGGAAGAGCATCCGTGAGGGACTGTTCACCGGCCTCCTCTTCTGGCCCCAGCTCAGTGCGACCCTGGCCGCCACCCAGGTGGGAAAGGAGTACGGCATAGTGGACGAACCCCTGTTCGTCTCGGTCATATTCAGGGCCATAACCACCGCCCTCATCACCCCCTTCATAGTGCGTCTCATCTGGAAGGAGAAACGCATAGACTTGGGCGCGGAGGATCACATCATCCTCATAGGGGCCGGAAGCATCGGCTCCTTCATCAAGGAGGCGCTGATGGAACAGGACGTCCAGTTCGTGGTCGTGGAAAGCGATCTGGACAAGATAAGAACCCTGCGGAAGGACTGGGTGCCCTGCATCTTCGGCGATGCCAGCAAGAAGAACATCCTGAAGAACGCAGGAGTGGACGAGGCGGCCATGGTGGTCATCTGCATAGGAGACGACAAGCAGACGGAGATAATAGCCCACACCGTGAGAAAGCTCAACCCCCGCTGTCCTATCATTGCCAGGGTCCACACCGACCTCTACGCCGCCAGGATGGAGAAGAAGGGATTCCTCATAATAAGACCGGAGAAAGTGGTCAGCGACACCATACTCCAGGAGATAAGCGACCTGGTGGAGAGGATAAAGGCATCGAGGAAGGAGCAAGAAGAGACAGAGGAAAAGGAAAAAGAACATGCCGACACACCGGGCGGCGAGAACGTGGAGCCGACACAGGACCCCCCACCCGCTGAGCCCTTAGAGGAGGCCGCCGGGGGAACGTGAAGGGAGGCAGACACCATGGACGGGAAAAAACCACCAGAAACCATGCGGGCCGCCGTGTACTACAACAACAATGACATCAGGATAGAGGAGATGCCCGTGCCCCGGATAGGAGACGACGAGATCTTGGTCAAAGTGGCAGCCTGCGGCATCTGCGGCAGCGATGTGATGGAATGGTACAGGATAAAGACCGCCCCCAGGGTCCTGGGACACGAGCTCACAGGGGAGATAACAAGGGTCGGAAGCAGGGTCAAGGGATGGAAAGAGGGGGACAGGGTGATGGTGACACACCACGTGCCCTGTCTGAAATGCCACTACTGTCTCAGGGGACACGAGAGCGTCTGCGACACCCTCCGCTCCACCAATTTCCACCCCGGCGGGTTCAGCCAGTACCTCAGGGTTCCCGCCATAAACGTGGACCGGGGCACGTACCGTCTCCCCCCCAACATGTCCTTCGACGAGGGAACCTTCATAGAACCTCTGGCCTGCGTGGTCCGGGGGCTGCGGTTCTCCAACATACGGCCGGGAGACACCGTGGCGGTCCTGGGAAGCGGCCTGACGGGACTGCTGATGATACAGACCGCCAGGGCCATGGGAGCCGGTAGGATATTCGCCACCGACATGCACCCCGCCAGACTGGAGGCGGCCGAGACATACGGGGCAAAGGCAGTCAGGGCCGATGGTGACGTGGCGGCGGAGATAAGGGAAGGAAACGAGGGCAGGGGGGCGGACTTGGTGGCCGTATGCACGGGCTCTCCGAAAGCCATATCCCAGGCGTGGGAGGTGGTGGGCAGGGGTGGAAGGATACTGTTCTTCGCCCCCACAGACCCGGACGCCCGGGTGGAGATGCCCTTCAACAAAGTCTGGAAGGACGAGGTCTCCATAGTCACCAGCTACGCCGGACCGCCGAGGGACATAGAGGCCGCCATCTCCCTCATATCCAACAGGAGGGTGGACGTGAAGAGCATGATAACCCACCGGCTCCCCCTGGAAAAAACCGGAGAAGGGTTCCGGTTGGTCCCGGAGGGAGGGAGGACGTTGAAGGTCATAATATACCCCAACGGCCCGCCCACCGGGGACGAGAGCGTGGAAGGATGACAGGAAGGATCACCCTGGGCCTGTACAACACCTACGACCCCGCCAGATTTGCAGAGGCACACAGGAGGGCGGTGACCCGCCTGGGCCCCGTGGCCGAGGCCTTCGACTGCAACATAGTCCTCTTCGGGTTCCCATTTCCCAGGGAACTCAGAACGCCGGTGGAGGTCGCCGACTGGCTCTCGGAGGCCACGACCATAGGGGAAGGGGGCAGATACTTCAGAACCCTGGCGGAGAGAGGAAGGGTCGCCATCTTCCCCTACATAAGGAAGGGTTTCCCCCCGCAGCTGGGAATCCCGGTGGCCACCACCCGGAAGCCGGACGAAAACAAGGCGGCAACCCCCGAAGAGATATCGGAACTCCTCTCCTCCGGCCGATCTGTGTGCCTGATATTTGGCCTGGGGCCCCACGGGCTGGGAAGGGATGTGAGGGAAGCCTGCGAGATGCATCTGGACATCACTGGCCGCGGCATATCCCTGGAAACCTGCACCGCCCTGGGAGCGGTCCCCGCCCGCCTTTTTGCTAACGCAAAAACGCAGGCGAAAAAGGGATAGAGGGAAAATATAGAACTTTTTGATGGATAAAATACGTTGCTATTTTTCTATATTTTAGAAAAAAGTATTTGGTTACTGCGTAAACAAAAATAAGTAAGGCGGGTCCGGAGGGATTCGAACCCTCGGCCGATCGGTTAAGAGCCGATCGCTCTACCTAGCTGAGCTACGGACCCGTATATTGCGTATACCGTAGGTCAGGTATTAGTGGAAGCCCCGTGGGATTCCACGATTATAGCTGAGCTACGGACCCACATATTGCATATACCCGTAGGTCAGGTATTAACTTACCTGGCGGCTGTGGGCAGGGCGGCAGATGGAGAACTCCCTTTAATACCTTTCTCTCCATCGGCTGGAGGATGTCAAGATAAGGGTTAAGAGGTGGTGTGAGCATATTCAAACGGGAACACAAAACCTTCGGACCACGCAACCCCATAGATCTACGGAATTCCCTGAGAGGAATTCCGCACGAACGTACGGAACATGCCCGTTCCGTAGTACAATGGTACCACATATTCAAACACAGAATCAAACAATTCTACAAAAGATGGCCACACAACGCAAAACCAGAAACCACACTCTCA
>JAGHBH010000082.1 GCA_021161085.1 Thermoplasmata archaeon
GATGGGGAGAGAAAGGGTGAATGAGGAGAGAGAAGGGGGGTTGAGGGAGAGGAAAGGGGAGGGGAAGGAAGGGCAAATTTAAGGGGGAAAATAGATAAACCGCCCGTTTTTCACGCAAACCCCCAACCCCGAAGGAGGAGATGTACATGAGGAAGATGACGGAAAAATCACTGGGCGAGGCTTTCGCAGGCGAGTCGATGGCACACATGAAGTACCTCGCATTCAGCGAGGCGGCGGAAAGGGAAGGGAAGCCCAACGTGGCCAGACTGTTCAGGGCCATAGCCTACGCCGAGCAGGTGCACGCCACAAACCACGCCAGGAACCTCGGCTACATAAAGGACACCCTGGAAAACCTGGAGGCGGCCATCGGCGGGGAGAACTTCGAGGTCACGGAGATGTACCCCGCATACCAGGCCATAGCGGAACTACAGGATGAGAAAGGGGCGCAGACGTCCATCCGCTACGCCGTCGAGGCCGAGAAGATACACGAGGCCCTGTACACCGAGGCGAAGGAGGCTGTGAAGAACGGGGGGGACGCCGACATCGGCGACATATATATCTGCCCCATCTGCGGCTACACCCACGTGGGCACACCCCCCGAGAAGTGTCCCATCTGCAACGCCCCCAGCGAGAAGTTCAAGAAGTTCTGACCGCCCCGGGACCGGGGACCATCATCGCATGGGAATTCCACAAGGGGGCCAACCCCCTTCAACCCTACTTTTTCTGACATCAAGGTCAATTTTTTCCCTACTAAAGTTGACCCCGAGGTCAATTTTGGTAAGGTTAATATACTTCCTGCTCCCTATCACCCATCATGTACGTGCAGCGGGACATGGCTTCCAGGTTCCTCGAGGTTTCCGAGGCATACAGGATAACCGCCCTTGTGGGGCCCAGACAGGCGGGAAAGACCACCATGCTGAGGCATCTCATGTCGTCGCTGAACGCCTCCTACGTGCTGTTCGACGACCCCGACGCCAGAAGCCTTTTCGAAGAGGATGTCAAGAAGTTCAGGACCCAGTACATGGATGGATACGATCTTACGGTGCTGGACGAGGTCCACTACTGCAGCGATGCTGGCATGAAATTGAAATACCTGGCAGACACGGGATCGAGGATGTGGATAACCTCCTCCTCGGAGACCCTTCTGGGAAAGGACATCCTCTCCTATCTGGTGGGGAGGGCTGCCGTACTCCGTCTATACCCCTTCAACATAAACGAATTCCTCAGGGCCAGGGGGCAGAAGGAGTTCACCCCCGCCATACTTGAAAGGCAGGTGTGGGAACACATGACATACGGGGGGTTCCCGCAGGTGGTCCTCACGGGATCCACCGAGATGAAAAAGACCGTGCTGGCCAATCTCCATGAGACCATGATACTGAGGGATGTCGCCAGAACGTTCTCCATAGACAACATCTCATCCCTGGAGAGGCTGTCCAGATACCTGGCTGTGAATGACGGCGGCATCCTCTCCTATTCCAAGGCGGCGGACGCGCTCGGCATATCTTTCCGTACGTTGAAAAAATACCTGGATGCTCTCACGAAGAGCTATCTCGTGGCCCCGGTGCCCCCCTTCTTCACCAACAGGAACAAGGAGCTCAGCAAACAGCCCAAGATATACTTCATGGACACCGGGATCAGAAACACCGTGGCCGACACATACCCCGGTGAGCCGGACGGAACGCTCTTCGAGAACTACGTGTTCTCCGAGCTGGTGAAGATAGGGCTCGAGCCCAGATACTGGCGGACGAAATCCGGCGCCGAGGTGGATTTCATAGTTCGACACGAGGGTGAGATCATACCCGTAGAGGTGAAGATAAGGGCATCCCCGGGGAAGGTGGAAAGAGGTCTCCGATCGTTCATGGAGAGATACGGTGTGAAAACAGCCCTGGTGGTATCCTACCGTGGAGAGAAAGGGGAGACCCGGCTGAACGGGTCAAAGGTGACATACACGGACATCCCGGGATTGTGGGAGTTCTTCGGCGGTTCTCCCCTCCGATAATTTCGGGGCAAATCCTATAAAAGACGGGGTCGTATCCCCTTATGCCCTAACTGGAGGTGAATGTTGTGAGTGAAATGAGAGAACTGCTGCAGAGTGCGGACTGGAAGAGCGAGAAGCATGTGCCCGTGATAGACGCCCCGGAAAATGTCCAGGCGGGAGAATCCGTCAGGGTCAGTGTGGCCGTGGGAAAGGAGATCCCCCATCCGAACACCACGGAACATCACATAGGGTGGATTGAGGTGTATTTCCATCCCGACGGCGAGAAGTTCCCCTACCTCATCGGCCGGCACGAGTTCTCCGCCCACGGAGCCTCCGCCCAGGGACCAAACACCAGCACGGTCTACACCCAGCCGGAGGTCACCTGCGTTCTCAAGACCGAGAAATCCGGAACGCTGCTCGCCGTCTCCTACTGCAACGTCCACGGCCTCTGGACCTCCAGCGCCAGGCTGACGGTGGGATGAGCCCGGAGCGGCGGAAGGATGTGAGAGAAAAGAGGACAGAATGGGCCAGAGAACGTACACACCCCTGGACACGGGCGGAGGAGAGTGAACGGCATGTGAAGAGAATATTAAATGTGGAGGTGAGAAAGATGGAAGAAAAAGAATATGGAATACCCCTTCTGGGAGAGAAGATGCCGGAACTCAGGGTCCAGACCACCCACGGGCCGAAGAACATACCGGGAGACTACAAGGGCAGGTGGCTCGTGCTCTTCAGCCATCCGGCCGACTTCACCCCGGTCTGCACCACCGAGTTCGTGGCGTTCCAGAAGAGATACGACCAGTTCCAGGAGCTGGGATGTGATCTGGTCGGGCTCAGCATAGACCAGGTGTTCAGCCACATAAAATGGGTGGAGTGGATAAAGGACAAGCTGGGCGTGGAGATAAAATTCCCGGTGATAGCGGACGACACCGGAAAGGTCTCCGAGAGACTGGGCCTCATCCACCCGGGCAAGGGGACGAATACCGTCAGGGCCGTGTTCATCGTGGATCCCGAGGGAGTGGTTCGGGCCATTCTCTACTATCCCCAGGAGCTGGGCAGGAACATGGACGAGATAGTCCGGATGGTCAGAGGGCTCCAGATATCCGACGGGAACGGTGTGGCCATGCCCGCCAACTGGCCGAACAACGAGATAGTGGGAGACCACGTCATAGTGCCTCCCGCCTCCAGCGTGGCAGAGGCCGATGAACGTCTAAAGAGTGCCCAGGCCGGAGAACACGAGTGCTTCGACTGGTGGCTCTGCCACAAGAAGCTGTAGAAGCCAGCCGGAAGAAAGGAGGAACGGGATATGGATGCGAAAGACCAGGTTCTGAAGGCGATGAAAGAAGCGGGCAAACCCGTCCGCCCGGGCGATGTGGCCAAGATGACCGGTCTGGACAAGGACGAGGTCTCCAAGGCCATAAAACTCCTGAAGAACGAGGGAAAGGTAATCTCGCCCAAGAGATGCTACTACGCCCCCTCGGAGTAGCCGGGCGTGAGAACCCGTAGGGATTGGTGGGGGGCCGCCTTTTTTGTAGTCGCAAAAACGTGGGCGAAAAATGGAAAATGGTGCGAGGAGCCGGATTCGATACGGTGAGAATGGCTGCGCATTCCTCCTCTCGTCTCCGCCTCCCGGATAATAAAAGAAATCGGATAGTTGGTGCGAGGAGCCGGATTCGAACCGGCGAACGCCTACGCGACTAGACCCTGAATCTAGCGCCGTTGACCTGGCTTGGCTATCCTCGCTTGCATATACTTCGTTGGCGAGGTGGCCGAAAGCGGAATTACGTCAGTAATTCCAGCGCTTGGCTATCCTCGCTTGTATATATTTACCAGGCGGGGATTGCCATTAGTGGGAGACCCGTTAGGGGATTCCACGATTATGGCTCTATCCTCGCCTCGTATCCCGTACAACCCGTCTATGCGTTCTCTATTCTGGGAGCCAGGAGGTAGGCGGCCTTGCCCTTTCCGTCGGCTATGGTGAATTCCATTCTCACGGGGTAGTCCGTGCCGAGGTTGAGGGTTATCTCTTCGCACTTTATCTCCTTGACTATGCGGGCGAGGTAGTCGAGGGGAAACATGGATTTGAATTTTTCTTTGGTGTTTATCTCCACCAGTTTTTCCTTTCCCAGGGTGAGTTCCACCTTGTCCGTGTCTCCCTCGGCGACTATGTCGAACTCGTCGGGGGAGGCGATGAAGGTGACGTGGTCGCTGACGCTCTGGGCGGCCTGGATGCCCCGGGCGAGGTCGGCGGTCTTGACCACTATTCTGGCGGGAAGTTCCAGGTTGGGGACCTTGGGGTCGGACATTCCGGCGGTGTCCACCAGGGACATGCTGCGGGTGATGTTGTCCACGGTGACCACCAGTCTGCTCTTTTTCTCGTCGTGCTTCAACTCTATTATGTCCCCTGTCTTGGAGAGCTTGAGGACGTCCTTCATCTTGTCCAGGTTCACACCCAGTTCCTCCTCGCTGGATTTGTAGGACTCGAAGGCCGAGCTGTCCAGGGACAGGTCTATCATGGCAACATGGGCCAGATCCACGGTCCTTATATCCAGCGAATCCTTGTTGGCGTTGAACTTGGTCTCGGCCACCAGGGTGGACACGATGTCCACCAGCTCCTTGAGCACCTCTGATCTTACTTTTGCACTGAACACTGACATTCCCCCTAGGGGCAGGCGGGGGTATTCCACTCTCCTTTTATAAATATTGCCTTGAGACGTAAGGATGTCAAGATAAGGATTAAGAGGTGGTGTGAGCAGATGCAAATGGGAACACAAAACCTTCGGACCAAGAAACCCCAGATCTACGGAATTCCCTGATAGGAATTCCGCACGAACGTACGGAACATGCCCGTTCCGTAGTACAATGGTACCACATATTCAAACACAGAATCAAACAATTCTACAAAAGATGGCCACACAACGCAAAACCAGAAACCACACTCTCA
>JAGHBH010000032.1 GCA_021161085.1 Thermoplasmata archaeon
CCCTGTCCCCCTTGATCGCTTTTTCCAGGGCCTTTCCAAGACGCTCTTTCACCCCGCCTCACCACTCATCTGCGTCTTCCTGACCTAGAAGCCCTCGGGGTGGGCCTGGGCGTCCCGGCCTTCGGGCCGACCTTTTCCTCCGGCATGTATTCGTCGAGCACTGCCTCGACGACCTCCTCCGGCGTGAGATCTCCGAGGTCCTGATCCGTGACATAATCCAGCGACTTGTGGATCCTTCGATAGATGGCTTGAGGTATTTCCCCGCGTTTCCTGGCGAGGAGAGCCTTTATCTCCTCCGTGCGGTCCCTTGGCGGTGGTGTCTCCCTGTCCCCTCTCTCCACCACTATTCCGAAACCCCTGAGGATTCTGTATGGATGGTAGTGCTCGCTGTGCCTGCTGCTCCGGCATTTCGCCACCTTGAGCATCCTCTCCAGCCCCGGCTCGGCCAGCCTGTATCTCAGGTGGATGACCGTGTCCGCCAGATACATGGGTATCACCACCTCCTCTCCCGAGAGGTCGCCGGCGCTGCTGTGCTCTTCCAGGGTGCACACCACAGTGCCTACTCTCCTCATCTGCTTGAACATGAAGGAGAGGAGGTCCCTCTGCATGTAGCGGTCCTCCACCGCCCAGATGACAGGTGTCAGAGGGTCCACCACTATTCTGGCATCGGCCCCTTTCCATTCGTCAACGAAGCCCGGCAGTTCCTCCTTTATGAAACGGGAGAAATCCTTTCCGGAGGCGTCTATGAACACGAGAAGGCCGTCATCTATATACTCCAGTATCTCCCCCCACCCCATCTCCACAGCCTCCTTGACTATTTGCTCCTTGTTCTCGTCCAGGCTTACGAATATGCCCTCTTGGCCGTTCTCCAGACCCCGGCGGATGAACTGGGTGGCAAAGGTGGTTTTCCCCGCTCCGGCACATCCTATCACAACGGTCGTTGACCCCTGGTTTATACCCCCGTCCAGGAGGGGATTCAGGCCGTAGACACCGCTCTTTATCTTTTTCATATGGTAAAAAAATCTGCTCCTCCTATTATAAGTTTGCTGTTCTGAAAGCGTCCTGTAGTATCCCAAAATACTTTAACAGTTGTTCCTGTTAGAGGTATGGGGAAGTTGGGTGATGGAAACAGGAGATTCCCCGGTTTGAGGCACCAGGCGGTCGAAATAACAGCGTTTCTGATGGGGAGAGAGATTTTGTGCTTGGTCCGTACGAAAATTGGCGTGCAAAAATAAAAAGGGTAACAGACAGAATGGAGACAATCACGTATTCCGGCGGCGCTTCAGCACGGTGACATAGCCCGCTATCTTGTTCCTGAGCTCCTTGCTGGTGACGTTGCTCAACTTCGCCACCATCTTCTTGTTGTGCTGGAAATCCCGTGTAAACTGGTCTGGATGCTTGGCCACCAGTTCGAAAGCGACACGCTTCACATAGGTCTGACGTATTCCGCCCATATTACGCTCCCGGACCGCCGAAGAGGAGGATATAGATAAAGTTTGTGCACACCCGGCCGGAGTGTAGTATCCCAAAATACTTTAACAGGGTAGTCTTAAGGGGATGTGTACTTTGGGTGATGGATTTCGAGAAGGCAGAAACACCGGAAGAAGCATTCCGGAGAAAACCCCCAAAAGAAAAAATCTTTGAATACACAGGGTGGTTACTTGAAGTGTAAAATAAATTCGGGATATGACAGGAAAAAATGAAAGGAGACGTAGAGACCCGAAGGGAAAGTTATATATAACAATAACAGCCATTATCCTTATCGTGATTATCGAACGTCCCAGGGAAACGGAACTCCTGAGAAAGGGGAGATGGACCTTCGTCTACGGCAGGAGGAAAACAGGCAAGACCTTCCTGGTGGAGAACTTCACCGAGTACGACGACTTCTTCTTCGTTAAAAGGGACAGGACCATCCTGCTGAAGGAAGAATGGGAGGATCTGGACTACAGGGCCTTCCTGAGGATACTGAGGAACGATCTGGACAGCGGGAAGAGGGTGGTCGTGGACGAGTTCCACAGGCTGGGAGACGATTTCCTGGACCACATCCACTCCCTGCCCAAGAAGGGCGGGCTCGTGCTCATATCCTCCACCCTCCACACCGCAAAGACGCTGATGGACAGGAACTCCCCGCTGCTCGGAAAGTTCGTCGAGATGCCGGTATCCCTGATAAGCCTGGGAGACACACTCCTGGCCCTGAAGGGCTCGGTGAGGGACAAAAAGAGGCTCATGGAAACGGCAGTGATGATGCGGGAACCCATAACGGCAGACCTGACGGACACCGACACACCCGAGATGCCCTCCAGGTTCGCCCTCACAATACCGGCTCTGGTGGGAGAGGTGTTCTCCGAAGAGGAAAGAAAGATAACCAAGACCTACGAGGGGATAATAAGGGCCACAGCCTCGGGAAAGAACACCTCGGGCCAGATAAGCTCATTCCTCCACTCCAGACGCCTCATGCCCAAAGACGACCCCAGCGTGATACAGCAGTATCTCAACAACCTCGTAAGATTCGGGATACTCACCAAGACCCCCGTATGGAACAAGAACAGGATGCTCTACCTCCACAGATCCCCCCTGACCCATCTCTACTACTACCTGGACGAGAAATACAACATAGGCGAGAGAACCGTGGACAGACGGCAGATGGAGGATTACACCGCCGAGGTCATGCCAAAGATAGTGGAAGCCTCCGTGAGAGAGTTCATCGGGGAGCTCTTCGGAATGACCGTCCACGTCCACCAGAACCCCGACTT
The DNA here is from genome assembly GCA_021161085.1 of Thermoplasmata archaeon. GTDB lineage: Archaea > Thermoplasmatota > Thermoplasmata > JAGHBH01 > JAGHBH01 > JAGHBH01. The sequence goes on from JAGHBH010000032.1 coordinate 2,754, forward strand.
CGAGGCGGACGGGATACTCGGCACCTTCAAGAGGCCGGAGATAGCCCTGGAGGTGAAATGGAAAGATTCCATCAGAGGAGAGGACATCAGGAAAGCCGAGGAAAACCTGTCAAGGATAAACGCCCCACGGAATATCCTGGTGGTCCCGGACAACACCGGGCTCCGATCCTCATCGCTGGAGATACTGGACGTGGAGGGCCTGGCGGAGATGTACGAGCACAAGCTGGAACCCCCGGACGAATCCCAAGGCACATGAACCCCGCACGGCGGGCCATCCCCCGGGGAGGAGGAAGGAGGCCCCCCACCTCGCCCCCTCCCTGCGAGTATGCTCTGCTCCTTTTACGGTATGTCCATATCCGGGGCACCCGGGGGCATCCGCCCTACTGGTAGCCCTGCCACTTCTCCTCCATCGCCGGGTCCTGGAGCGTCTCTATGAGATAGTCGGTGTACTCCCTGGCAGTGGCTCCCTCCTCGTGGCCGGTGATTCCCACGGTCTTCTCGTAGGTGCCGCAGATGTCCAGGGCCTTCTCCAGCCTGTCGGCCTTCTCTATGAACCCGACGTGGCGGAGCAGCATCACCGAGGCACGTAGCATGCTCTGGGGGTCGGCGTAGTTGGCCCTTCCCTCCTCCACCATCCTGGGGGCGGATCCGTGGATGGCCTCGAACATGGCATACCTCTTGCCTATGTTGGCACTCCCGGCGGTCCCAACACCGCCCTGGAACTGGGCGGCCTCGTCCGTTATTATGTCACCGTAGAGGTTGGGGAGCACGAAGACCCGGAACTGGGTTCTCCTGGCGGGGTCGATGAGCTTGGCCGCTATTATGTCCACGAACCAGTCGTCCCACTTGACCTCCGGGTACTCCTTGGCCACTCCGCCACCTTGAGGAAGCGTCCGTCCGTCCTCTTGATAATGTTGGCCTTGGTGACCACGGTGAGCCTGTTGGCCCCCGTCTTCTTGGCGTAGTCGAATGCCATTCTTATTATCCTCTCCGAGCCCTGTTCGGTTATGGCCTTGAAGTCTATGGAGAGGTCGTCGGTGACGTCCAGTCCCTTGCTTCCCAGGATGTAGGCTCCCTCGGTGTTCTCCCTGAAGAATGTCCAGTCTATCCCCTCGCTCGGCACCTTCACGGGACGCACGTTCGCGAACAGGTCCAGATACCGCCTGAGGGCGACGTTGGCGCTCTCTATGTTGGGCCAGGGGTCTCCCTTCTTGGGGGTGGTGGTCGGTCCCTTGAGCAGCACATGGCACTTCTTTATCTGCTCGAGCACGTCATCCGGGACTGCCTTTCCCACCTTGGCCCTGTTCTCTATGGTCAATCCCTCTATGTCACGCATCTCCACCCGGCCGTCCTTTATCTCGTCCCTGAGCATGAACTCCATCACCCTGCGGGCCTCCTTGGCGATTACGGGCCCTATCCCGTCTCCGCCGGCGAACCCGATCACGATGGGTTTCAGGGTGGAATAGTCTATCCAGTCCGGCTCGTTCTTGAGCCTCTCCACACGCTCCAGCTGCTCTTCCAGTATCCTTCCGAAATGCTCCTTCGCACGCTCTATGGCCTCACGGTCCACGGTCATCATACTCTCCTCCTTCCATCTTCTATATTCTCACTTCTCGCCTTCTTCCTTCTTGCCTTCCGTCCTGGCTCCTACCTTTTCCATTATCATGAGAACCCGCTCCGCCCTCTCCACCACGGGCCTGTCTATCATCTTCCTTCCAAGGGCGGCCACACCGCTCCCCCTCCGCCTGGCCTCCTCTATGGCCTCGAGCACCCTGCGGGCGTGCTCCACCTCCTCCCCGGAGGGAGTGAAGGCACGGTGTATCACCTCTATCTGCCTGGGGTGGATGGCGCTCTTGCCGTCGAAACCCATCCTCCTGGAGGCCAGCGCGGACTCGTACAGCCCCTCCATGTCGGAGAGGTCGCTGTGCACCGTGTCCAGCGCCTGGACGCCTGCGGCCTTGGCACACATCACCAGCCTGGAACGGGCATAGAGAAGCTCCGTACCCTCCCTGCTCCTCTCCCCGCCAACATCCCGGGTATAGTCCTCCGCACCGAAGGCCAAAGCCTCCACCCTGCCGCTGGCCGACGCTATCTCGTAG
>JAGHBH010000188.1 GCA_021161085.1 Thermoplasmata archaeon
GCAAGTGGGAGCACCGCTAACCAACTGCATATATGGTGCTCCTGCGGGCCGAGCCGACAGGTGAGGCAAGTGGGAGCACCGCTAACCAACTGCATATATGGTGCTCCTGCGGGCCGAGCCGACAGGTGAGGCAAGTGGGAGCACCGCTAACCAACTGCATATATGGTGCTCCCGCGGGGATTTGAACCCCGGTCACCGGCTCGAAAGGCCGGGATGATTGGCCGCTACACTACGGGAGCATTTTGTCGGAGACAAAATGCGACAGGAGCAGTTGCGTATATTGCAGAGAGTGCTGAGGAGTGGGAGATAGACTGTGTGGTGGGCGATAAATGGGAGATATTAAAGGTTTATGCGGCCCGCTACTGCTCGGGTAAAAGCGGGAATCAGTATTCTCTCCAGGTGTGGCCGCATTTGGTGCATTTGTATATCCTGGTCTCCGGCTCGTCCGCCGCTCTGGTCTGGCGTATGACCCAGTAGGCCTCGTTGTTGCCGCACTTGGGGCACTCCACCCGGGTCTTTGGGAGGGTTTCTATGTTCTCGTCTATGACCATTATCTTCCGTTCTTCCTTGGTCTCGGTGATGACCGTTCCGGTCCCGTCCATGGCCTTCTTCAGCCCGCAGGCCTTGTTGGTGCACACCCAGTAGCCCTCCACGGGCCGCATCAGAGAACCGCATTTTTCGCAGAACATCGAACCAACTCCAGGTTTTCCACGTATGTTTCAGGCGAACATGACCCCCGGCTCGCTCTCCCCCTCCTCCTTCTCTTCCAGCACTTTCTTGATGGCTGCCATGAAGTCCTTTTTCATCACCCTGCGTCTGTTGTCCCTTATGGCGAACATTCCCGCCTCCGTGCATATGGATTTTATGTCAGCACCCGTGGCCCCCTCGGTCTTGGCGGCCAGCTCGTCGAACTTGAGGCTCTTGACCATGTTCATGTTCCTAGTGTGTATCTTGAATATCTCCTTCCTGGCAGCAAGGTCGGGGAGAGGTATCTCTATTATCCTGTCGAACCTGCCCGGCCGCAGCAGGGCGTCGTCCAGGATGTCCGGCCGATTGGTTGCAGCGATAAGGCGGACACCGGACAGCGGCTCGAAGCCGTCCATTTCTGCCAGGAGTTGCATCAGTGTCCTCTGCACCTCCCTGTCTCCGCTGGTGGCCACGTCCAGACGTTTGGCCCCTATGGCGTCTATCTCGTCTATGAACACCACGGCGGGGGCCTTTTCCCTGGCCATCTCGAACAGTTCTCTAACAAGTCTGGCACCCTCTCCTATATATTTCTGCACCAGCTCTGAGCCCACCAGCCTTATGAACGTGGCGTGGGTCTCGTGTGCCACCGCCTTGGCCAACAGGGTCTTGCCGGTGCCCGGGGGTCCGACCATCAACACCCCCTTGGGAGGATCTATCCCAACGCCCTCGTAGAGATCTGGCCTCACCAGCGGAAGTTCCACGGACTCCCTCACCTCCCTTATCTGCTCTTTCAGCCCCCCTATGTCGTCGTACGAGACCGTGGGACGTTCTATGACCTCCGCACCGCTGACTATGGGATCCACGGCCGGGGGCAGGACGTCCATTATGGTGAGGCTCTGCTTGTTGAGGGAGACACGGGAGCCCATCATCAGCTTGTCCACATCTATATGGTCGGCGACGCTGACCACGAAATCCGGTCCTGTGGTGCTCTTTACCACCACCCTGTCGTTGGAGAGTATATCCTTCACTATCCCTATTATAAGAGGGGGCCTCTTGAGCCGGGCCAGTTCCCCCCGGAGTCTCTGCACCTCCCTCTGGAGGCGAAGGTTATCCGTCTCTATGAAATGTTTCTCGTTCTCCAGCCGCCTCTTCTCTTCCAGGAGGCGTATGTTGTCGGCCTGGAGTATCTCTATCCTTTCTATGAGCTCCTCCTCGGTGACACCGCCGTATATCTCATCCTCTTTCCCGCTCTTCGAATCCTCGGGAGTGGCCCCCCCGTCGGAGTCCTCATCCACGTCCATCTTGAGGTCGGATACGTCCTTTTTCGCCAATATCATACACCTCTGGCGGCCTGTTTTTCAACGTGAGGTAGATACCGAGAATGTTATATATGCTTTTGGCCTACAACGTCCGATGAGAGATGATCTGTGAGCTCTGTGGCAAGGATGTCCCCGTGCTCAATCCCATCGTCATAGAGGGAACCACACTGAACGTCTGCAGGGAGTGCGCCAGGTTCGGCACGGCCGCCGGGGAGGGAAAGAGAGCATCCTCCGGTGGACGGGGATCGCTGGAAGAACGTCTGGAAAGGAGGGAAAGACGGCTCAGGGAGAGGGATGTATTCGGTGAGGACGAGTACGTTCTGGCGGAGGACTATCCCCAGCGGATAAGAAGGGGGAGGGAGCGGCTCGGGCTCAGCCAAGAGGAACTGGCGACCAAGCTGGCCGAGAAAAAGTCCGTTATCGCCAAGCTGGAAAAGGGGGACATACGGCCGGACAACGCTCTCATAAAGAAGATAGAACATCACCTCTCCATCTCGTTGAGGGAAAGGGTGAGGGAAGCACTGACCCCGGGGAGGCGGGGCAGCCGCCCTCTCACACTCGGAGATCTCATAAAGATGGAACTGGACAAAAAGAAAAGGGAAGGAAGCTGAGGGGCTAGTGAAAACGGTCGGTAGGACCTCCGGGGGGAAGCCTACGCCCATTCCCTCCACACGCCTGCTACACACCTATTCTCCCTTAGAAAGACCTTCTTTCAACATCTCTACCAGGTCCCCGACCTCCACACCCAGGTTTTTCGCATATGCCAGGGCCACGACCTCCGTGTCCAGTCCGCAGCGTTTCTGCACGGCATTTATCTCACCCAGGGCCTTTCGGGTGTCAACGCCCGCCTCTCTCATCCTCTCCACCACCATCTTGACCACATCGGCCTCCGGCGGCTCCACGGAAACTCCTTCGAGCCTGTCCGGAAGGTCATCGGATGGGGAGAAGAAGGGGTCCATCTCGGAGGGCAGGGAGAAGGTCATCCTCAACTCCCCATCCCCCTCTTCGGCCAGAAGCCCCAGCTCCACGGCCTTGTCCACTATCCGCCTGGCCTCCTCGGCGGAAAACCAGCCCTGTTTTATCGTGAAGAAGAGCAACAGGTCGTCCCTGGACATGCCGCCCTCGGAGGCCTTCGGATGGCAGGATATGGCCGCCTTGATCTCTTCAACGGGGTCCAAATCTCCACTCTCCAGGCATAACACCGCTATCAGACTCAACGGCTAACACAGAGAAGGGGATCACGGGAAAAACGTTACCGCCGATCTGGCCTCCCGGACCGCCGTGGTCTCCATAAGACGCCCCCACCATACCAC
>JAGHBH010000145.1 GCA_021161085.1 Thermoplasmata archaeon
GACGGATATGGTGCGTTCCTCCCCGGCGGACAGGCCGAGCGATACGGGAATGGAGACCACGCCACCAGAGGTTGTGCCCCCTCCCCCGGCATCCCCGGAAAGGCTTATGGCCACCTCGTCTCTCACCGTGCCCTGACGCAGCAGACCCACCGCGGAGATGTTCACCGGGCCCCCGGCTGCCCCCAGTGTCAAGGAGAGCAGTTCTCTCTGACCGGGCTGTATCAGGGAGGGGGAGGAATGTCTTTCTCCCACCCACACACAGGGCCTGAAAGGTGATATGGGGCCCCTGGAGAAATCTTCCCAGCAGTCCCAGGAGCTGGTGTGGAAAAACCAGAGGGATGAGGTTCCTCCCCCGGCGAGCAGGCTCTCCGGAACCTTCCCCTCCAGAAGATTACCGTTTATCTTTGCATCTATTCTTCTTTCCAGCACCCATCCGGGTATGTCGTTTCCTCTGGGTGTGTTATAGGAGTAGAATCCCCCCTTCTCCCGCATCCTGCCGTTGACCCCGTTGATTATGATGAGATTGTCCATCCCCATACCCCTGAGCGGATAGCCAGTGCCCGGGTCTCCATCGGTGTCTATGAATATGTCCACCTCGTCCGTCCGGTTGACACCGTTACCGGCCAGCATGGTCCCGGCCACCCGGAGATAGAAGTATATCCCGTCCTCCTCCGCCGTTAACCCTGCCTCCGTGATATCCACGTTCGGGTTGAATCCCACCACGGACGATGAGGCGAGGGGAACACCCGATCCTTCGGGCCAGTCTCCGATATCCCCGTTGACGAGTATCCCTTTGTATGGAGGTATGTATGCCACGTTGGAGAGAACGGATGCGAGGATGAGGATTATTCCGAGGAGAGGGATTATGCCTGCTTTCCAAGAGCTCCTCCTTCTCAGGGTAACCACCCCGGCCCTCCCCAGGCCGTTTGTCAGCCCGTTGCCGTTGGTGATGCCCTTCCGTAGAGCCCGGAGTCCGTTTGTCAGCCCGTTGCCGTTGACCAGTCCGTTCGTGAGACCATTTGTCAGTCCGTTGGTCTTTCCCAGGCCGTTTGTGAGCCCGTTGGTTCTTCCGAGTCCATTGGTCAACCCATTGGTCCTCCCGAGCCCGTTCGTGAGTCCATTGGTCCTCCCCAGGCCGTTGGTCAGGCCTCTTCTGCCGCCCAGGCCGTTGGTGAACCCTTTTCGCTCCGAGACGCTCCCGACATCTCCAACCCTGAGCCCCCTCTTTCCCGCCGGGACTGCCGGGGCAGCGGCAGCAACTCCGACAGCGCCCTCTTCCGACTCTTCCTCCTCCGCTTCCCCTATTATTCTGTCGAGTTCCGCCACTATATCCTCTTCGACAAGAACCTCCTCTTCCTCCTCCTCGAAGATGGCGCCGCAGTTGGGGCACCGGGTATCCGATTCCCCCACCTCCGCGCCGCAGACGGGACATTCGAAGACCTCCTCCTCCGCCACGAACACCGCACCGCAGTTCGGACAGGATTCAGCATCTTCCGATATCTCGGCGTCACATACCGGACAGCGCGTTTTTTTCTCTTCCCCGGCCTGCCCTTTTTCCTCGCCTGCGGATAGTCTGCTCCATTTTTCCATGAAGTCCTCGGCGAATTTTTTTTCGGCCATTTCCTCCACCTTTCATCTCTCCGGCCGGCACAGGGTTTTTCATCGCATCCGTGCGGGACCGGAGATGCGGACGGCTCTATGAGAAAGGGGGGGTTATATATTCTCTCTCCCCTTCCCACAAATTCCGGCAAATAAATTGGCCTGTAGAGCACGTTTTTTTAAAACGCGGGTGGGGTTATCGATATCTCGCCCCACTCGTCCATCCCAGGATATCTCACCACCAGGAACGGCCGCCCGGAGGGTCGTGTCCTCACATCCACGTCCAGACCCTTCTTTCTCAGGGAAAAAGCAAAGGCATCGGAGGCTCTTACCGGATCCCACGCCTCAACAGCCTCCGCAACCAGGCGGGAGGGAAAGAGACGGGTATGCCTTCCGTCTTTGACGGAATCCACCAGACCAGCGGTCACCAGAATCTCAACCCCACTCTCCACCCTCATCCCCAGGATGCGGGCCAGACGGCCTCCATATATCCCAGGGGAGGAAATTACCAGGCGCAACACCGGAAATGCCGTGGGATGGGGGAGGACCTCCAGCAGCCGAACAACCTTCTCTGCATTTTTCCCCCCGAGTCTGTATCCCGGTGGTGTGGGATAGAAACCCCATCTGCCAAGGGCCACCAGCCCCTCTCCCACCAGGATTTCCAGACATCTCTTTGTTCTCCTCCACGGGAGGGAGGCGGCAAGGGAAAGGCTGTTCACGGAACGCCCCTTCCCCTCGCATATCCATCTGAACACCACGACGGAATCCCACACCAGAGGGTCCGGTGCCTTCGCCACTCCGGCCTCTACCCTGGAGAGGGCGGTGGACAGCGCGCTTCCCATCACCCCGTGTCCATTCCCTTTACCCGGCATCCTCTCCCCCTCACTTCAACCCGTATTCCCTGAATATCTGCTCCAGCACGTCCCTGGGGTTCACATCCCTCCACTCCCTGGACGCCATGAACCGGATGGTGCGGTACAGGTTCTTCCTCTCCCCCGGAAGAAGCATCTCCATCCTCTCCTTGGGGACCTCGGAGATCATCTTCTTGAACTCCGCCCTGACATCCACGTCCACCCTCTTCCCACCGCGGTCGGCTTCTATCATATCCACCACGACACCGACACCCTGGATGATGGAATAGTGGTGGGAGAACGGACTGTGAGGGCTCATCCTGCTCTTCACTATCTTCAACTCCCTCCTCTCCGGGTTGTCCCTGCTGGAATACCGGAGGTGGATGACGTTGTCCGCCAGATACATGGGGATGGCTATCTCCGGGGTGGACAGATCTCCGGCGTTGCCATGCTCTTCCAAGGTGCACAGGACGGTCCCTATCTTTCTGGTCTCCCTCAAGAGAAAGGATACTATCTCCCTCTGCTCGTATTTCGTGGGCACGGACCAGAGAACGGGAGTGAGGGGGTCGATGACTATCCTGGCGGTGTGCCCCTCCCACTCGGCCACGAAATCCGCCAGTTCCTTTTTTATGAAATCGGTGAACTGTTTTCCCCCCGCGTCCACGAACACGAAGGAGCCCTTCTCCAGATAATCCTCGGCGTCCTCCCATCCCATCGCTATGGCCTCTTTCAGAAGCTGGTCTGGAGCCTCGTCCAGCGTGATGTATATCCCGTCCTCACCGTGCTCCAACCCCCTCCTCAGGAACTGGGTGGCCAGGGTGGTCTTTCCCGCTCCGGAGGCCCCTATCACCACGGTGGTGGAGTTGACGTTCAATCCCCCTCCGAAGATCTCGTTGAGACCGTACACCCCGGTGCTGAGCTTCTGCACATGGCCGGGATCGTCCCTCCCGGGGTTTCGCCTCTTTCCTCCCATGGCCATTCCTCTTTATTCCCCCACCTACCCTCTGGGTCTGCCTGTCTGCCTATCCTACCTATATCATAGTCTTAGCGGCCTCGTATATCTTCTTGGCGGTGGCTGCCCCTATGCCGTCCACGACCTCCAGGGCCTCCGGGCCGGAGCTCTTTATCGATTCCACCGAGGTGAAGCCCGCCTCGGCCAATATTTTCGCCTTCTGCGGTCCCACACCTGGGATTCTGGTGAGGTCTTTCACCGCAGCCTCGAGATCGACCTCCTCCTCACCACCCTTCGTCTCCTCCTCCGGTTTCTCATCCCTGGAGGGTGCGACCTCTTCTTCCTTCGCCTCGCCCTCTTCTCCGGCCTTTCCCTCTTCTTTCTCCCCGGCTGCGGCTTCCCGCTCTTTCTTCGCCGCCTCGGCCGCCTCCTCTCTAAGCCTTTCCAGGTCTTTCTCGCTGGGCTCCCTGAGAACCTCTATCTTCCGGAACTCCACCTTTTTCAGGGGATATATCTTCTTCCCCTTTCTGGCTATCCTCTTCTGGAGGTCCGCCGAGACCACGGCTCTCAACATCTCGGAGAGGGTGTGGGTTTTGGCGAAGGCCGTGGTCTCTTCCACCATGAGGGCACGGAGCATCCTTTTCTGGGAGTTCTGTATCCTTCGGTCCGTGACCGCCATGGGTTTCATCCGGAGAACATAGCCTTCCTTGGTGGTGACCTTGAATACGCTGTCTATCTTCGACCTCTTGCGTCTGACCATCCTTCTGACGTAGTCGCTGGTGAGAGACTGTTCCACGAACTTCGTGCGAGCGTTGAAGCCGTTGATGTCGTACACCTCGAACTTCATCTTTATGTGCATCTTGGAGAAATCGCCGGTCACGTCGTTGAGGGTTACCTCTGCCCGCCTTCCTATGACCTTGGAGGGGTCGTCCGCCGGCGTCTCTCCAAGGCTGACGCTGTTGAACATCTCGGGAGCAAGGAGCTTGTACCACTCCTTGGACTTCCACTTGTCCCGCATCTTCTTGGCTGCAAGCCTGGCACGAGCGGATTGTCTGGCCAAACTGTTTTCCTCCTGGATGGTTTTGAGGGGGGATGGGTAAATGCTCACCCCTTATAAGGGTTTCTGCCGGTGTTTGCCGCTGCCGTTTGTTCGTCCTTTTTCTCACAACCGGTTTTTCCCCGTCTTTACCCCCGGCCGCTCTTCTTGTATAAAAACCTTGTTGCAGGTTTTTGAAAGAATGTTTTTCATGCATGGGGTTCAATAAATTATTGGGTGATATGGTGAAGAGGAGTATGGTGAAGAGGTTGCTGGTATCCATCGGAGTGTTGGTTGCTGTGGCTGTGGTTGCTGTCCCGGTCCAGGGGTTCAACGCCGGGGGCTCCTGGGAGGGGATTATAGGAGACAAGGATGGGCGTCTGGTCACGGAGTTCGAGTATGAGCCTGGAAGAATAGGGCTGGCCAGGGATTATTCCGTGGATGGGGGTGGGGAGGTCTCCCTTCAGGCTGTTCCCGTGGGAGATGGCCTGGGCATACCTGTGTTCTTCGAGAAGGGATGTCCCTATCTGCTGCTCTCTGCCGAGCCCGTGGACAGACCTTTCTTCGTCTATCTGCCGGCGACGATGGAGCATTACGATGATTTCTACTACTATAACATCGGGGAAAGCAACGGTACGACCTTAGCCCGCCACGGCGTTTCCGTAACGGTATCCTTGGAGATCCCCTACCAGATGGACGGCCCCTACACCGTTATTCCCGTACAGAAGCTGAACGGGGAGATGATAATACCGCTGGTGCTCCACACTTCTGTGGAGACCCCCTGGGAGTCAAAAGAGTGGCAAAGCACACTTCTGGAGGACTTCCCCGGATATTACACGGCAGGGCTGGAATGGGCCCTTGTAAAGGGCCGTCGTTGATCGCAGGAATCTCCCCCGCTCCCAGATAGGGAGTTGACTTGGGAATTGTGGATAGATGTGGTCGTGGGAGTCTCTCTTTTCCCATATTTCGCATTCCGGCATTTCAATAAAAACATTTATAAACCATGATGTATTCCTTTAATCTGCGGTATTGTGGGGAATAAAATATGCCCAAAGATATTAAATGGAGAGACAGGGAAGGCCTGGCCCGTCAACTGCTCGAGGTGGGAAAGTCCACGGCCGGTAAGGGAGAGCTCAGAGAGGCTGTCGTCTATTTCTCAGGGGTCGAGGAGGCCCTCGGAGGATGGGGGGCCATAAGAGAGAAAGAGGCTCCATTGCTTCTTGAAAGTCTCCAGTATCTAATGCGATGCTACGAAGGGATGGGCGAGTACGATCGGGTGTTTCACACTTACAAGAAGCTCTCTGTGGTGATGGGTTGGTGCGATGATAAAAACCTGCTTCTGGAAAGTCATAAACTTGTGGGTACCATGTGGTGGAAGATGGGGATGTACGAAAGCGCCCGGGAAGAATATGAGGCGGCTTTGAAGATGGCCTGCGGGCCATCTCGTAGGGGTAGGCGTGCGGCGGTGCTTTTAGACCTTGCCTCTCTTAATTCCGAGATAGGACTCTTTGACGAGGCAGAGGAAGGATTTTCGAAGGCAGAGGCCATTTTATCAGAAATAGAACGGGATTGGCGTGACGATCTCAACCTTGTACTGGTGGTTAACAACAGGGCTCTCAATCTGGAGTATCAGGGGAGGTACGAGGAGGCAGTGTTGGAATATACTCGGGCTGTCGATATGGCTGTTTCCCTCGGAAACAACATGCTGCAACAGAGGTGCAGGGTGAACCTTGCCAGGATCCAGGCCGTGATGGGTCGTCTGGATGAGGCGGAGGAGAATCTGGAGAAGGCGGAGAACCTCGATGGTACGGTGATGAGCAGGGAGATGGCAGGCGGGGCCAGCCTGGTTCGTGCGCTTCTCTCCCTCTACAGGGGGGAGTACGAGAAGGCTGTTGGCCATTATAGAATAGCGGACGAACTCCTCAGGGGAATGCTCTCCTCTGGCGGCAGCGGTGCGGTGGCCTTCATCTGGGGAAAGAGCCTCCGGGAGATGGGTCTCGAGGAGGAGGCACGGGTCTATCTGTCCGAGGCGGCGGAATGTTTCTGGGATGCGGGTAACGAGAAACTGGCAAGAAAGGCCGAGGAGATGCTGGAGGGAAAGATTTAGGAGTGTAGAGGTGATGTCCTCACTGCTGAGGCGGCGGTGAGTTCATGAGGACGGAGTTTGCTGCTCTGCCGGTGGAGATAAAGAGGATGACGTACGGCTGGCTGGGAGAAAAGTATAACAGCCAGTACGGTGGATTGGTGTTGGGCTGGTTCGTGGAGAGGCATCTCGAAAGGGGCTGTGAGGACACTCGCGGCAGGGGTGGTCATAGGAGGTTTGTGAACGGAGAGGTAGGAGAGGACGAGAGGGCCGGTGGAGATGGGTGGTGTTGTAGATATTCGTTGTACAAGGTTTATCTTTCCAGAAAGGTCCCGCAGTCCACGCTGTTCTCCATTCTGGATAGGATGGTGATAGATGGTGTTCTGGAGATGGATATGGAGGAGAGGGGCATACATCGGTACAGGCTGAACTCCCGTACGATGGGTGTTCTGGAGGCCATTGCGGAGTTTTTGATGGGAGAAAGGAGAGATGCGGGGAGACGGAGGGGATAGAGGGATAGACAGGGAGAATCGAGAGGACCGAAGGATAGAAGGAGGAAAAGGGAAGTTTCAGCATAACGAGAATCTGTTACACCACTGCTATCAAGTACCGTGCTATTGTTTGTCTATGGCAACAGGTTTATATAACAGGAAGAGGCATATACATGTAATTGTGAAGGTGAGGAATATGCGGACAAGTGGTGGTATTTCGTGCCGTTCAGCAGGGCGGGGTATCAGGCGCGGCCGTTCCGGTGTCAGCGAGATCATCGCCACCATCCTGACCCTGGCGATCACCGTGGTCCTGTTCACCAGCCTTTTCTTCTGGGTCAACGCCTTGGAAGGACCGCACCAGGCGGTCTTCTCCGACTTTGAAGCTTCCCTGGAAAACAGCGGCAGCACGTGGTGGCTGAACATCAGCCACAAGGGAGGGGAAGACCTGGAGAACTTCTCCACCCAGATCTACATCTTCCTTAACGACAGCGTGACGGCATCCATCTACGGCCTGGAAGACGGCGGGATAACGGACGGCGTGTGGAACATAGGGGAGACGTGGTCCCTTTCCATGACCGGGCTGTCCTGGGACACCAAGCTGGAGATCCAGATACTGGATACCCAGGACAGCTACATGGTCTGGCGTGGTGTGATAGGCGGCACCCTGGGTTCGGTCCGTCCGCTGATATACGAGGCGTCCATCACACCGAACGAGGTGGCCCAGGGGGAGAATATCACCCTCACGGCCAAGGTGTATGATGGGGACGGGGATCTCTCCACGGTGTATACCAATCTCTCCAGCATCGGCGGGCCGAACGTTTTCGCCCTGTCAGACCCGGAGGGCGATGGTGTCTATACCCGTGTGTACTCCCTTTCCCTCACGGCTCCCATGGGGATGAGCCTCATACCCTTCTTCGCCGTGGATGCCCAGAGCAACGTCTATCAGAGGGTGGTCTCCGTGACCGTTCTCCCCTGGGAGGATCGGGCCCCCGTGATAGAGTTCCAGAGGGCGATACCCAATCCGGTGTGGGAGAACCAGTTCTTCAACGTCAGCGCCAGGGTCACCGACCCCCAGGATGACCTCTCCGGCGTGTGGACAGTGGCCCATCCGGGCATACCGGACCTGTCTTCCAACAGGACCATGGACCTCACGGATGTCACGCCCATCTACCGCACGGGCTTCATCTCCGGGACGGGCATCCAGGCCCCCCAGATATCCCCTGCGGCCTACTCCAACTACACCCTGACGGTGTACGCCGAGGATGTCTATTCCCATTACGCCAGCGCCACGTTCAACCTGACGGTGGTGAACAGCAGCACCCCGATAATCACCTGGGGGATCTCGGATCCGACCTCCATCCTGCGGGGTGAGGCCTTCCGTCTGCGTGCCAATGTGATAGACCAGGAGAACGATGTGGTCTCCGTGTATGCCGATCTAAGCGAGATGAACTCCAGCTGGACCAATGTACCCCTCTCCGGCTCCGGTTCCAGCCCCCTATGGGAGTCAGGGGACATCAACACCACCGATGTGGGCGAGGGAGATTACAACATCACGTTCCACGCCGTGGATGCGGTGGGCCATGCGGCTCTCCCCTATACCATCAGAGTGAGGGTGGTGAATTCCACTCCTGGTCTGGAGGAGACCCCGCCGTTCATAACCTCCGTCAGGATACTGTACGACCCGGTGACGGCAGGAGACAATTTCCGTGTGCAGGCCACGGTCCTGGACATCAATGGGAACCTGGATCCCAACGACGTGAAGGTGAACCTCTCGGCCCTGGGCCTCGGCACGGTGTACATGAACGACACGGGCGACAACCACACCTTCGTCACGGGCAACATCACCTCCCCCACGCCCCCCACTCTTCCTGCGGATTATCTGCTGGTGGTGTGGGCCAACGACACCCTGAGGACGGACAACGGCTCGTGGGCCTACGTGGTCCTCCATCTGGTGGCCCCAGCCGGGGAGCTCACCAACCCCGATATAGCCCTGGTGCACATCTTCTTCAGCGACGAGCAGCCGGTGCATTCGCCGGAGACAGAGGTAACGGTGTCGTTCGAGGTCGTCAACCTGGGTGGGATGGGGGGAGCCTCGGAGGTGACCGCCACATTCGAGATATGGGATTACGGGCCCAGCGGCAGCAGTCTCGTCACCACGGTGACCAACGTGACGGTCTACGGGGTCCCTGTCCGGGTGTATCCGGATGACACCTGGCATCCCGACAGCGGTGGAAACCACCGGATAGTGGTGAGACTGATAGGCTCCAATCCGGCGGAGGACGCCGAGGCCGACCCGGACAACAACGAGGTTGAGAGGAATATAACGGTCCTGCCGTCCATACTGCTGGTGGACGACGACCACGCCCCCAGGGACGGCAGCCAGTGGGATGTGGTCAGCTGGATGTACTCGGCTCTGGACGCCTCCGGTTTCCTGGATTCCACTGACGTTTACACTGTCACGGGGACGGACGGGCCGACCTTCAACAGCGGGGACACGCCCCTCATCGACTATGACATCCTCATCTGGATGACCGGCTATGAGACATCCAACACCCTGACGGCCAACGACAGGGCGAACCTGCAGCAGTTCCTGGCTCTCAACAGGACCCTGTGGCTCATCAGCGAGGGGGCGATGAACGATCCGGGGATAGTCAACTGGGTGTGGCCTACCGGGGAGCATGTTCTCAGGGTGACGGCTCCCACCACGGACAGCGGTCCGGCGGATCCGATAATGGGAGATGCGAACCACACGGTGACCGCCGGGCTGGTGTACAACATCACCAACCGCGGGCCGTATTCACGCGGAGATTATCTGACACCGGAGGCGGACGCGGATGTCATGTTCAGGGATTCCAACGGGATAAACGCCGTCAGCTACAACCGGAGCTATACCACCGTTTTCTTCTCCTGGGAGTTCTCCAAGATACTGTATCCGGCTGATCAGACCATGCTCGTCTACAAGGTCCTCCAGTGGCTCGGCGGTATCGAGGTCCAGACCGGTGAGGACATCGCCATCTCCCAGGTTTCGGTAAGCCCCCAGATGCCGAGCTACAAGGACAACGTCACGCTCACCGCCACCATAAGGAACAACGGGGCCAGCGCCTGGAGTGTGTCCGTCGGGTTCTACATAGACGACACAAGGCTCACGGCCAGCGACCCCAGGGTCTACACCAGCCCATCCGGGATCTACAAGGACACCGTATACTTGGTTCCGGGGGCCGAGGGCGATGTGACCATAACATTCCAGGCGGATTTCGACCCCGGCAACCATGTCATAAGGATAGTGGCGGATCCCGACAACGCCATAGAGGAGACCAACGAGCTCAACAACGAGATATCCCTGGACAACCCCATCTTCAACCTCACCCTCTACATCAAGTACACCCTTCTGATAGTGGACGATGACGGGAGCGCCAACAACGGGGGCACGTTCTACAACACCACCGCCAACCTCACCAGTGCCATAGACTATCTGGGGTACAACTACACGTTCTACACCGTCGCACCGGGCACGGCCAACTATCCCTCCGGACCCGGTGCGGACTATCTCTCCAAGTTCAAGGCGGTCATCTGGATGTGCGGCCAGGCGGCCACCAACACCCTCACCGCCACGGATCAGACGGTCCTCCGGGACTACGTGAACAACGAGAGCGGCCAGCTGTGGCTCATAGGTCAGGACATCCTGAAAGATCTCACCGGCGGTGTGGATGGCAATCTGTCGGTGGGGTCGTTCGCCCGGGACATACTCCACGTGCAGGCGGTCTACCATGATGTGGGGACGCCGGATCCCGTTGAGGGGGTGCTCTATGACGGGATAACCCACGGGATGAGATATCAGACCGACGACACGCCCTTCGTGTCCGCCGGAGGGTCGGATGAGGGTGATAGGATAATCCCCACATCCGATGCCCATGGCATCTTCTGGCAGGACGAGGACCACACACGGTTCAACGCCCTCGCGTGGGAGGATCCCTCCACGGACGCCCGGGTGGTGTTCATGCCCTGGGAGTATGCGTTCATAAGCGGGCTGTTCGAGAGGCCCATCACCGTGGGCGGCGGGAGCACCAGGGCGGTTATCTGGTCGGATGGCTTCGAGACCGGGGATTACAGCGGCGGCCCATGGACGGAGGGAGGCAATACGGGTAGAGTGGAGGTGAGCAATGCGAACCCGCACACCGGCACCTATAGCGTGAGATACCGCGGGGCCTCAACCTTGTTGGGTTCCCCTAAACAGGCAAACATATGGACCGAAAAGGATCTCAGTGCTTACACGAGCGCCACCCTCACGTTCTGGTGGACGTGCTCCGGTTTTGATTCGGGCGAGTTCGTGAGGCTTGACCTGTCCCCTGATGGCGGGTCCACATGGGACAACAACGTGAGGAGCATAACAGGAAGCACCGGCTGGACCCAGGAGACCGTGGACTTGTCCGGCTACCTCACGAGCAACATGAGGATACGGATATGGTTCAGGGCGGACAGCAACAACGAGAAGGGTTATGTTGACGATTTCGCCATAGACGCCGGTGCCGGGGGCGTCTCCATAACGGCCGCCAGCGTGGATCCCGATCCCACCGATGAGGCCGGGACGGCCACCCTCTATGTCACCGGGGAGGCCGAGGCGGGGCATACGGTCCAGACCATCCAGTACTGGTCTGACGTGGACGGGACCCATAGGACCATGACCCCCGATGACGGGTCCTTTGACAGTCAGACGGAAGATGCACACGCGGATGTGGACGTATCCACCTGGCCTGCCGGTATGCACTATTTCGATGTCGTGGGCCAGGATGATGGGGGCACATGGGGCAATCCCCTGAGGGTGTATTTCAATGTGACCGCCGACTCGCCTGCTACCTTAGAGGTGGTTGCCAATCCCAATCCCACGGACGAGGCGACCACAATTGACATCTCTGCAACAGTGAGCGACAAGTGGTCTAACATACAGGCCGCCGAGTGGTGGTGGGCCTCCGACCCGAATATACCGGGCAGCGGGGATCAGGGTGCGGGGAACAACAATCCGATGGTTCCGGATGACGGGTCTTTTGACAATACCACCGAGATCGTGGTGGCATCCAATATTGACATCTCTTCTATCCCCCAGGGCACTTACAGGCTGTTTGTGAGGGCCCAGGATGTGAACGGCTACTGGAATGTCACAGGGCCCAGTGACGCCAATACAACGACCTTTGTGGATGTAACGATAACCACCTCTCCCCCGGTGACCAGCAATGTCCAGGTAACTCCGGACCCCACCAACGGGGCCACGACCGTGCATGTGACAGCGGACGTGATAGATGGCAACAGTCTGATCAGCGAGGCGGAGGCTTTCATCGACTCCGACCCGGGAGAGGGCAACGGCTATCCTCTCACCGTTCCGTCTCACACCTTGGCGGATTATCCCATAACCGTTTACGGCGACATCTCGATAACCGGCCTCGCCCTGGGAGACCATATAATGTATGTGCGGGCTAGACAGCAGAGTGACGGGGCGTGGGGCCTCCCTGACGCCAGGGTGTTCAAGGTCACGGAGCCTGACACCACAGGACCGGATGCGCTGGATGTTCAGGCTACCCCGAACCCCACCTCAGGGGCCCTTACGGTCTCGTTGACCGCGGTGATAAGGGATGCGAGGACGACCATCATGGCTGCGGAGTATTTCGTGGGCATCTATGGGGCAGGGGGTACGGGCACCCCCATGTACCCCACGGACGGAACGTTCAACAGCAACCCCGATAATGTGAATGTCACGATAGATGTCAGCTCGTGGACGTATGGGACCTACACACTCTACGTGCGCGGAGAGGATGCCGAGGGGAACTGGGGGCCGGTCTCCAGTGTTGTCCTCACGGTCTCCCGTCCTCCCCTGGAAGAGAGGCTGGGGGCTCAATCCGAACTGGCGTTCATGGTGTTGAAGTTCTTCGAGCATCCCGAGGAGAGGCCAGAGCTGAGGGTTGTCTCCGTTGACATCAACATATCCGGAGCGAGCGTGGGCCAGGATGTGCATCCAATGCTTGGGGGCTCCTATCTCGTGTCTGCCGAGGTTTATAACAACGGCGGAGCCACCGTGAGCGCGGTGGTCAAGCTGCTGGATGGTGACAACATCATCTCCACCCAGAACGTGCTCCTGGCGGCGTACAGCCGTACCAGGGTGGAGGGTATCTGGACGCCCCTGGTCGTCGGCGAGAGGAACATAATAGTCCAGGTGGTTCAGGACTCCAACGAGGTATTCACCTTCAACAACATAGCCTACAGAACGGTGCGCACCTATTTCTTCTACGATGATATGGAGGACGGCCCCGGAAAATGGAGTCATTCGGACACGGTGCTTTTGATAAATGGGGAGGGGCCCCTGGATTTCCTGGACAATCCCATAAACACGACCATCGCATACAACTGGACAAGGAACGATTTCAACGTCACCAGCAATACCTCCCACAGCTACAACATATCCTTCTATGCCCAGGAGAGCGTTGGCGAGATGGTGGTGAGCAACGGTAGCAGGATGCCCCTGGATGTAGCCATTGTGATAGACACCTCCGGTTCCATGAGGAAGGATCCCGATGGGGATGGGAACACCAAGTCGGATGATGCCGTGGCTGCGGCACAGACCTTCATAGGCATGTTGAACGAGACCGACAGGGCCACGATCTTCGGTTTCTCAAGCGAGAAACCGCAGCAGAAGCTCGGCTTCCGGTGGGCTACCGGCGGTGGGAAGACGGCGTTGAACAATACGATAAAGAATTTGGTATTCCAGGACAATACTCCCATATGGGATACCATCGGGGCGGCCATGAACTACGTGCAGAGCAACCCCCGACAGCCGGGTGATCCTAATTATGGAACTCCGGGAGAGGATTACCTTCAGGTGGTCATAGCACTCACGGACGGTGACGACTATGGGAATGAGGGTTGGGAGGATGGGAGTGAGACATACTGTCCGGGGTCCGAGCCTGGAAGCAGCTATCTGACCTCCACCTGGGGCCGGCCCGGGGGTCTCTACTGGGGAGATCCCGCGGCCACCTTCAGGAACCAGGATGGTAGCGGGGGACATGATGTCCGCCGGTATACCAGCGGCTGGGTGGGCTACTCCATGCAGTGGATAAACCTCGACGACGAGAGCAGGACGGGACTGATCCACGCCAACATGCGCGTCTACACCATAGGGTTGGGTGTGCGCCCGCAGGCGAGCAACAGCAGCGCCGGGGGCTACATCTCCAACACGAGCGCTGACTATCCGTTCACCACGGAATACGATCTCAAGAAGATAGCGGTGACCTCAAGCCAGGGAGGAGGGAACGGCGAGTATTATTACGAGGACACCGGATCCGGGTTGACGAGCATATTCCAGGAGATATTCACCAAGGTATCCAACGGGACCACGGGGGTGGTGAGCAGAGGCTCCGGTTCCCGTCTCTCGGGCGGCTCCAGGGCCAACTCGACCTTGACCATAGCGGAGACGGAGACGTTCAGTCTGGCGGGAGTGGACTCTGCGACCCTGTCCTTCTACCACAAATACAACCTGGCGATAGGTGTGAACGGCGGTGTCGTGATGGTGGGCAACTCCACGGACGGCACCTCCTTCCTCTACAGATACATGATTCCCAAGGAATCCTATCCCGGCAACCTGTGGCTGGAGGAGACGGAGTACGACGACTTCAACCGCGTGGTCCGCTGGTGTTACAACGGCGTGAGCGCGGGCGGCACCTTTGACTGGGAGCACAGCGAGGTTGATCTGAGTCCCTTCGTGGGGTCGCAATATGTGCGGGTCAGATTTGTGTATTATGATTACGGGGGAGGGGGCGGAGGCGGCTGGTGGCTGGACGATATCAAGGTCTCCGTCACCAGGAGCGACGACCTGAATGTTACCACCGACTCGTGGGATCAGTGGGCTCTCACCTCGAGCGACTCCCACAGCGGCCTCTATTCGTGGCACAACGTAGACCCCTCCAAGGGATATTTCAAGGGCGGTCTGGACAACAGCCTGTACACCCAGCC
>JAGHBH010000168.1 GCA_021161085.1 Thermoplasmata archaeon
CCTGGGCGTCTGGGCCAGGGGGTTCAGCGTTCAAACTGCCGGCCCGCCCCGAGGGGGAGAGGGAGGAGAGGCCGGTGTTAATATTCCGCCGCCCTTCGTATACGGATACGAGATAGAGCCCGATACGGGAGAGTACGAGATGGGATACGTATCCGCTTACCCTGCCGCCATAAGAATAGACGGCGCCTTCGGCGAGTGGACCCTGTATCCCGCCACCCAGGATCCCTCCGGAGACCCTGGCTCGGGTTCCCCGGGCATCTCATTCGGTGAAAGGGAGGGGACGGATATCACCCTTGTCCAGATGGCGGCCGATAACTGGACGGGAAGTTTTCATGTGTCCGTGGTAGGCCAGATGATGGAAGGCCGTGAGGTGTCCTTTTCCAGGAACGGAAACGTGAGAAGCGGGGGAGGGGAGACCGGAGAAAAGGCCCCCCTGGATTCCGACAGGGACGGGATTCCCGATGACGAAGACCCCCACCCATTCGATTACGACAACGACGGCCTCCGGGATGATGTGGACAGCGATATGGACGGCGACGGACTGCCAAACGATGTGGATTTCTGGCTGGGAAATGGATCCGGGGCCATTTACATAGGTCCGGTGAGCGTGAAACTTGGAGATGACAGGGATATCCTCTATGCCTACATGGATGCAGACGGGGACACATCTACGGGAAAGAGGGTGTCTTCCGGCGTGGGAGCGGAGATCCGGTTCGTGTTGGAGGGAAAAGAGGGGAAGGTGGAGGACGCCCGTGTGGAGAGATATATTGGCAGGCGGTGGTCCTATGTGGGGAGCGTGGAGGCAGCGGCGGACGGCCATGATATAGAGTTCTCCGGCAGCCTGGATTTCCCCGGTTCGCCCTGGCAGCCCCCTGTGGATGACAGCACCCTGGAGAACATCACCGTGCTGGTGGTGGCGAAGGGATGGGATGAGAGCGAGGACACCAGCGTTGGATTCCACCCCTCCATGGTCCCCGGAACGCGGGGCCTGGGCGTCGTGGCCGATGGAAACGCCACCAGCGGGGCTGACAGGTTCGGGTTCAACGTTTCAGGTGCGGGAGACCTCAACAACGACGGGCTGGATGACGTGGTGGTGGGAGCCCCATACGTGGATTACGGGAGTACGACGGACTGCGGAGCCGTCTACATATTCTTCGGGTGGTCCGGTATAAGCCTCGGCGACCTGGATGCGGGGCTGGCCAACGTGACGATATACGGCGGCTCCGGAGACGACCATTTCGGATGGGACGTGGCTGTTGTGGACGACATCAACGGCGATTCCTATGCCGATATCGTTGTGGGAGCCCCGGGGGTCAACGGCGACAACGGTTCCGCCTACGTCATCTACGGCCGCAGCACGACCAACTGGAACACGGTGGACGGGACCAGGATAACCAACAGCGGGTGGGGCACCACCATAGTCTCGATAGCCGGCAGCACCCCCCACGCCATGTTCGGCTACAGCGTTGACAGTGCGGGCAACGTGGACAACAGCGGCAACACCGATTTCGTGGTGGGCGCCCCCGGGAAGTACAAGGTATATCTGGAGGATGATTTTGAAAGCGGCGTGGGAAGCTGGACCCATATGAACACCGGGGGGGTGGACAGGGACAACTGGGAACTGGGAACGCCCACGGCCGGGCCGAGCGACGCCCATTCGGGGAGCAACTGCTGGGGCACGAATCTCGGTGGGGCCTACACCCCCTCCAGCGGCGAACAATATAGCGCTATGCTGATAAGCCCGTCCCTGACCCTTGGAGACGGACAGTATATCTACATGAGATTCTGGCATTACCGGGATTTTGAGAGCTCGTCAACCCCCTATGATGGAGGCAACCTTAAAATGAGAACATATACCGGGGGATCCTGGACGGGGTGGTGGCAGATACCCAACTCCACGATTGATCCCGATTACGATGCGGCTCTGGACACCAGTTACGACAACCCTCTGGCAGGGCAGCCGGCATATTGCTATGCACAGGACTGGAGCATGGTCACGGTGAACCTCACAAACAACGCCAGCCAGACCGTCCAGATAGCATGGGAGATCGGGGCGGATAATTATGGGACCTCGGATGCAGGGTGGTATATAGACGATGTGCTGGTCTGGGGCTGTGACCTCTACCGGGGCAGAGGGGAGGCTTTTGTTTTCCTCAGCGACGGCTCCATTCCAACCTCCTCTTCCGGGGCGGATGTCAAACTGGAGGGGGCTACCATGGGCCCTCACTCCGCTGACGAGACGGTAAATGCGGAACATTTTGGGGAGGATGTTGCCGGTGTGGGAGACATCAACAACGACGGATACGATGATATCGCGGTTGGCTCTCCCCACTATAAAGACGAAAGGGGAAGAACCTCCATATACTATGGGCCCATGACAAGGAAAACGATATTCTATCACAGCTTCAACGACAGTGTTGCGGGAGACGATGTGATCGGGTGGTACGAATACCCGGACGACCCCGGAGGGTACGCCTATGTGGATGTGATCTCCTCCGGGAGGACAGGCTCCACAGCGGTGGAGTGCCAGGGAAATAACGTGGCGGGCTACTCTTACATAAGGAAGGCATTTGACCTGAGCAACATCAGCCATCCCAAACTGACCTTCTACTGGCAGTCCACCGGGTTGGGTGCAGATGAGTATGCCTATGTGGATATCCTGGACACGGAGTACCACATGGACGTGGTTACCGCGGGGAACCTTGCCTCATGGACGCAGGTGGAGGTAGACCTGTCAGGATATCAGCTCGTGGAGGGCTTTCTGATATATATCGGGGTGGTGGCTAGCGTTGCGGCCAAGGACCATGTGGACATAGATGACGTGGCTATCACGGGGATACCCGCACAGACCAGGATAGGCCATTACTCCGACGGCGAATTCGGTCTGTCCTCCGCCGGGGTGGGTGACGTGAACGGTGACGGCATAGACGACATGATCGTGGGGGAGCCCATGAACTCCGCCGGAAACGCCTATCTCTACGAGGGCGACACCACCCAGTGGCTTCCCTCGGTCTCCCGGGAGTATTTCGTGGGATATGCTGTTGACTCAACACAGGTGGCCGCCCAGAGTTTCACCCTCCCCGGGGATGTTAGGGTCTGGGGCGTCGAGGTGATGCTCCCCGATTACGGTAGTGCCAGCACCCAAGTTACAATAAGCATAAACAGCTCAAGCGGATGGGAGCCCGGTACATCGCTAGCCTCCACCACCATATCCCCCAACGACGAGGCAAAATTCACCATAGCCAAGTTCTCCTCACCCGTGAGCCTGAGTGCCGACACCGTATACTGGATAGTCGCGTACAACACGGATAGCGACAGCAACGGCTATCTATGGCTCTTCGACGAGGGGAGCGACAGTTCCTACTCGGACGGATGGCTTATGTTGAACGATGGGACAGGATGGGCTAACGTTTCCAATGACCGTGATTTCTGCTTCAAGATACGGGGGGAGGCGGAGACCGTCATAACAGGGGAATCAAGCGGAGATAGATTCGGATGGAGCGTCTCCGACACCGGGGACATGGGAGGGGACGGCAACGTGGACTTCGCGGTGGGAGCCCCATATTCAGGCACAGGGGGGAAAGTGTACATATTCAACGGCACAGGGGGGAACTGGAACTGGGGCAACACGGTCTCCGCATCCAACGCCAACTACACCAACCAGTCCGCCGTATCCAACGAGCTGTTCGGATGGAGTGTCGCCTGGGCCGGGGAGGTCAGAAAAGCGGGGGAGAACTGCACCGTGGTGGGGGCAATAGGAAACGCCACGCCCTCCACCTCCGCCGGAGCGGTCTACCTGTTGTGCGTGATACCTCCCTCGGTGATACCCGAGTTCTCCACCATAGCGGTCCCCGTGGCCGCCATGATCATATTCTTCCACGTGACCAGAAGCGGCAGGCGGGAAAAACGGAGCAAAAAGGACAGAGAGGGGACTGAGAGAGAGGACCGTGGAAAACGGTAAAGGATGCGAGGGGGGCGATTCGAACGCCCGAAGGACTAACCACAGGATCCTAAGTCCTGCCCCTTTGACCGGGCTCGGGTACCCTCGCACCACGACAGCCCAGGACGCCAACAGCCCAGGACGCCGACGGCCCAGGACGCGGTCCGAAGACATGGGGAAAAGTGGACACGGGTGTATTTTATCCTTCCGGTCGCTCAAGGAGGGCCAGCAGTTCCCCGTGCATCCTGCCGTTGGTGGCCACCACCTCACCCCTGAAGGGATCGAAGGTTCCGCCACCCATATCGGACACCATACCCCCGGCCTCCGTCACCAGCACCACCCCCGCCGAGGTGTCCCAGGGGGCGAGATCCATCTCCCAGAAACCGTCCAGGCGGCCGGCGGCCACATAGGCAAGGTCCAGAGCGGCCGCCCCATCCCTCCTCACCCCGATACACGAAGAG
>JAGHBH010000023.1 GCA_021161085.1 Thermoplasmata archaeon
CCCACACACTGAACTTTCCATCCCATCTCCTTCCGGTATCAGAATAATAATCCCACACATCTCGAGATATGGAACAGCTTGCATCACCAAGCAAACCTAGAGCATCTTTTACATCTGTTTCCTCCCATACGCGGGAATTTGATACGGTAACCGTAGCTCCATTATGAGCCACTACCGTGAAAACCGGGGCTATTTTCCTCAATTCCTCCAAATCCTCTCTGAAGATAGACACGGCCCTGTTAATATCCCCCCTTGCTCTAGTTAGGGATTCATAATGATAGCCGATCTCATGACCCATCTCATGCAATCTTATAGCCGCCCTACGGGTTTTTTCTCGCATTGGAAATCTGAAATAATACGTTGAGCAGATGCCAATGTCATTTTCAATCTCCCCCATCACCACAGCAGAATCGGGATTTTTATCCACGTCGTGTCTTGTTATCACGAGGGGAGGCTTTTTAGGAACGTGATCCAAGGCATCTTTTACCGTTATGAAGGTGTATCCCTGAGATTCGAGGAAGAGTAGGAGTCGTTCATAGACAACCAGGGTGAAGTCACGGGTCATCCGTGTTATGAAAGAGAAGGTCTTATTAATTGTTTCCCTTCATCCAAACCCATTTCTTCTCACGTTTTTTCTCACAAACCCCGGATTTCCCCCTTTTACTCTCCCAACTTTACTTGCAAACCATATTCTTACACATGCCTTTCCCATAGAATTATATAGAGTACTATCAGTCATCACCTTGAGAGCCATGCGTGTTGCACTTGTGAAGCCGAACTGCGATGTCTACAGGCGTTTTAAGCTGGGCAAGAGGACCACCAAACTGCCCCCCCTGGGCCTCATGTATCTGGCGTCTGTTCTCGAGAGGGAGGGGCACGAGGTCATGATACTGGATGCCGAGGCAAAAGGCCTATCCATGGAGGAGACCGTCTCCCGCACCCTGGAGTGGAGGCCGGAGCTGGTGGGCGTGGGGCCAACGACACCTGAGATGACCATGGCCAACGACTTCCTGGAGAGGATAAAAAATGATGGCGGCGAGGTTGTCACCGTGGCCGGAGGATTCCACCCCTCTGCCCTCCCGGAGGAGACCCTGGAGCGGTTTCCCTCCATAGATTTCGTGATAAAAGGGGAGGGGGAATACACCCTGGCCGAACTCGTCTCCCATCTGGAAAGTGGAAAACCTGGCCTCGGGGAGATAGACGGGCTCTATTACCGGGAAAACGGCACCATCCGGAAGAACAGGCCCAGGGAGCCCATACTGCATCTGGACGAACTGCCCTTCCCCGCCCGCCATCTGATTGACCCGGAGGAGTATCTCATGCCCGTTCCGCAGGAGGGGCTGGTGAGGAACACCATGATCCAGACCTCCAGGGGGTGTCCATACAGGTGCATATTCTGCTACAGGTCAAAGGACCCGGCCAACCTTAGGGCGAGGTCGCCGGAGAACGTTCTAGACGAGCTGCAGGAGGCCGTGGAAAAATATTCCGTCAGGAGCGTCTTTTTCGCCGACGACACCTTCACGTTTTCCAAGAAGAGGACGGAGAAGATCGTGGAGGGTATGATGGAGCGGGGGATAGACATCCGGTGGTACTGTCTGGCCAGGGCGGACACCGTGGACGAGGAGCTGCTGCGGAAGATGAAAAAGGCAGGGCTGGTGGAGCTGAGCATGGGAGTGGAGACCGGCAACCAGAAGATGCTGGACATGGTGGGAAAGCATACCACGCTGGAAAAGTATCGGGAGGCGTACAGGATCGCCAAGAAGGTGGGTGTCGTCACCCGGGGCTCTTTCATCATCGGCCTCCCCTACGAGACCAGGGAGACCATACGGCAGACGATAGACTTCGCCAAGAGTCTGGACCTGGATGCGGCGTTCTTCAACATCGCCACACCCTATCCGGGATCCGTTCTGGGTGACATGGCATTCCGGGGGGAAGGGCTCAGGGCCCTGACCAATGACTGGGAGGAGTACCAGCGCTGGGGGGGTGCGGTGATAGAGCTGGATGGGATAAGTCCGGAGGAACTGGTCAAATGGCAGAAGAGGGCCATGCTGGAGTTCTACCTCCGGCCGAAGATAATATTCCACCATCTGGTGTATCTGGTACAGGCCAGACAGTTCCTTCTGGGATACCTGCCCAACCCCCTGGGCATATTCTCCTCCCTCTTCCAGTCCCTGAGGCCCCAGAGGAGCCCGGAAAAGCGGTAGGAGCATGAATGAGGAAGGCGGAAAAGAGGAGGAAGATGGATGGCCCGGATACTCGCCGTGTTCGCAGGAGGCGGCCACACCCAGGAGACCGCCTTTCTCGTGGAGCATCTGGGGCCGTCCCACGAGTACGCCTATGCCATGCTGCCCGGGGACGATCTGTCCCCCCACAAGCGACCCTATCCCGGGGAGATAGTGCGGGTGAGAAAACCGGGCGGATGGGGTGACAGCCCCTTTTCATTCATCTGGAAGACCGCCGTCTCCCTCCTGGATTCCCTGGGTGCGGTGATACGCACCGACCCGGACATGGTGGTCAGCGTGGGGAAGGATATCACCGTCCCCATCTCCCTGGCCGCCAAGTTTCTCGGAAAGAAGGTGGTGTATGTGGAGACCATGCAGAAGGTCTACACGGCCAGCACGGCGGGGAAGATTCTCTACCGGTTCGCAGACCTCTTCTTCGTACAGTGGCCTGAGATGAAGGGCAGGTTTCCGAAAGCCATCTACGCAGGGAGGCTGGTGTGAGATGCTGTTCGTCACCGTGGGCAGCACGTATTTCGACCGGCTCATCAGGGAGGTTGACCGCCTGGCGGGGGAGAACCGTCTGCCCGGGGTCCTCGGGGATGAGGTGGTGGCCCAGATAGGCAGCGGAAAATACGAGCCCAAACACATACGATTTTTCAGATACGCACCCAGCCTCCAGGAGTACTTCGAAAGGGCGGATCTGGTCATCTCCCATGCCGCCGCCGGAACCCTCTTTCCCCTCCTCAACATGGGAAAGCGGGTGGTGGCCGTCACCAACCCCAGGCTGAGGATATACACGGAGGGGGACATGATAGAGGTGGAGAGCAGGGTGAGGGGAAGGATGCGCATAGAATACAGGCAGCAGGAACTCCCCATGAAACTGGAGGAAGAGGGATATCTCGTCTGGTGTCCCAGGGTGGAAGAACTGGAGGAAGCGATAGAAAAGGCCCTATCTGCGGATTTCAAGAGGTACACGCCTCCGCCCTGCACCATCCGGGAGCACGTGGAGAGACTGCTGGGATGAAGGACAAGAGGCGGGAGGAGAAGGAATACGGGCGGGGGCGAAAGGGGGTCAGTAATACGGGACCGCCAGCCCTATGAGGCAGAACACACCGGTGAGGGCGTACATGTAGAGGACCGCCTGCCTCTCCGTTGTGGGCCTGTGGAAGGGTATGAACCATTTGAGGGTCAGCCTGTTGGGTACGTCCAGTGTGCCGTCGTCCCGGAGTTTTCCGAACTTTATCTGGTGGTGGTAGGGGCCGACCTCCCTGCCCGCCCGGACTAGGAGTTTTCTCCGGATGCGCCAGTAGACGTACATGAGGAAGTTGATTATGTGGGGTATGAGGATTATCACCCCGGTGAAGTAGAGGTTGTGGGATATGATCACCGCCCCGATGGTGGCTCCGATGGCCATGGAGCCTATGTTGCCCTCGAAGAACCTGGCGGGGTATCTGTTGAACCACCAAAACCCCAGGAGGCCCCCGGTGAGTGCTGCTGCCACGAAAAGTCCTCCGGTGTCGCCGTGGATGGTGGTTTTTATGAACAGTGTCGTGAGCAGTATGAGGGAGAGACCGCTCTGGAGGCCGTTGAAGCCGGAATGCATGTTCACCAGGTTGGCCACCACCATTATGTAGACGGGAACGATGAGGTATCTTATCACCTGGGAGACCGTTATGCCCGCCCCGTCAAAGGGTATGAGAGTGCGGGTGAGATCCAGGCTGCCCAAGAGGGGAACCGGGAGGTATCGGGGCATCACCAAGACCGACACGAGGGGGTAGGAGAACAGGAGGGGGAGGAATATCTTGGAGGTGCGGCCGACGTTGACGTAGTCGTCCAGCACACCGTAGAAGGCGAAGATGAGGACCGTGTAGAGTATGGCCTCGTCCATGGCGGAGAGGGATCTGGGAAAGACGTTCTCCCCCACCACGAAGTTCACCAGCCTGAAGGCGACGGTCATGCCGATTATGGCACAGAGGCCGCCGAAGAGTATCAGAAGCCCCCCCTTGTTGGGCAGCATCACCTCGCCCGGCTTGTACATGTCCTGGGCAACGAAACCCCCCTTCCTCAGCCTGGAGGAGAAATAAGGTTCGCTGATGAGGACGGTGGCCGTACCCATCAGGGCCGTTATCAGGAGGAGAGAGGGTTCCATGGGAGTCCCGTCAATTAAGCGTAGGCTCTTATTTCTATATTTCTGTCATGGAGAGGGCTTGTAGTATCCTGTTTTCTTTTCACCGGTCGTTGAAGACTTTTCGGGATACTGCGGTCGTGGTGCTTCTGGCCCTCGCCGCGGGCTACCTGTACAGGAAGAGGGGGCCTTCCCTCCGTCTTTCCGGGGACACCGGGGCGGGCGAGTGACCTATACCGGCGGGGGGAGGAACGGTTAAGAACACGGGGGACATTGGGCCTGCGGAGCGTGCTCTGCCGTGGACGTGAGGACTCTGGCCAGGTATCCTTTTCTTCCCGACGCCCCGGGGGTGGTGCGTGAGATGGGTGTGTCAGTGGAGGACCTCATCCGTTCCATGGCATACGAGAGGGTGAGGGCCCGGGGTGTGGAGAGAGCTGCGGCGGCCGTGAGGAATGGTGTGATCCCTCCGCCCGCCCTCTCCGGCGAGGAGGAGGTGTTCGCCGAACTGCTGTCGTATCCGGTGGCAAGGATGGTGGTGTCCTGCACCGGCGACAGGGCGCTGGCGAGACGTTTTTCCGTTGCCGAGGCGCAGAGGGCGAGCATGCTCCTGGCAGAGGAGGATACCGGTTTTCTGCTGTGGTTCGCCGGGCGGTTCGGCCTGGAGTGCAGGGATGCCTCTGGGAGCCGTGGTGAGGTGGAGGTCTTTTTCACGGATTATCTGAGATACACGGTGAGGTTGAGGAGCTCCGATTGGAAGCTGGTGAACCAGCCGCTGAAGCGGGGCTGGGTTTCCCTGGAGAAGGCTCGATTCGTCAGGCTGCTGGAGAACGTTGTTTTGGATGCTGTAGGCCGGGATCTCCCGCTTCCCGTGGGGGAGGATGTGGTGGAGGTGTTCGGCGCCGTTGCGGGCAGCATACTGGGGGAGTTCCAGTCCAGGAGGATGGAGGCGGAGGACCTTCGAACGGGAAGGGTGTCGGTAAGGCTCTTCCCTCCATGTATGAAGCAGATGCTGGCAAGGGTTCAGAACGGTGAGAATCTGTCTCACAACGCCCGTTTCGCCTTGACTGCTTTCCTCCATGCGGTGGGCATGTCTAACGAGGACATCCTGGCCCTGTTTTCCTCCTCTCCTGACTTCGCCGAGAGCATCGCCAGGTATCAGATAGAGCACATCACCGGTGCCAGCGGCGGGACGGAGTACAGCCCGCCCTCCTGCGGTTCGCTTAAGACCCTCGGCCTGTGCCCGGGGGAGGACAGGCTCTGTTCAATGGAGTGGATGAACCATCCCCTGACATATTACAGGACAAAGACCAGGGATGTGTCCAGGAAGAGAAGGGAGGCCAGGAAGGCGGGGAGTGGAGGAGATGGAGGTTCGAAGGATGGGTCCGGAAAGGATGGCAGTGCGGAGGACAGGGGGGGAGGAGGCGAGATAGGAGGTGGCGGCGGTGGATGAGGCCACCAGACGCTGGCTTTCGTCCCTCTTCTCCGGTTTCTACGGAGAGGCATCCATGGAGCCTCCGCCCAGGGTGGGGCGCAGGGAGTGGGGTTTCTTCCTCTTCGGCGGCAGGGGTATGGTGAGGCCCGTGGCCTTCCGGAGCCAGAGGGAGCTGCGGGCGTTTCTGGTATCAAGGGCCCCGAGACATGTTTATTATTCCACTGCCTACTATAGGGACCCCCGGGTGCCCATGGCGGAGAAGGAGTGGCTTGGGGCGGACCTGGTATTCGACCTGGACGCCGACCACCTGGAGGGTGTGGAGGGCCTGTCCTACGGCGAGATGTTGAAGAGGGTGAAGGAGGAGTTCCTGAAGCTGGTGGAGGGTTTCCTTCTGGGAGACCTCGGATTCTCGTCGGACGATGTCCGGGCGGTCTTTTCCGGCGGGAGGGGGTATCATGCCCACATACGGCACAGGAGCGTTCTCATGCTGGGCTCGGCGGAGAGGCGTGAGATAGTGGATTACATTACCGGCAGGGGTCTGGATTTCGACAGGATGCTCGAGAAGGTTCCCATGGTGGTTTCCAGGACAAGGTGGGGGGAGAAGATATCGCACAGATACCTGCTGCCTCCTCCGGGGTCGCCGGGCTGGGGTGGTCGTATAAACGAGGCCGTCCGGCGGCTGGGTGCCAGGCTTGATACACTGCCCGTGAGGGATGCCGTCGCCCTGTTCACCTCGGTGAAGGGTGTGGGAAAGAAGACCGCTGGCGAGATCGTGGAGAGGCTCTATTCCCCTTGGAAGGATTATCCCACTGCCCTGGAGGCCTTTATAGAAGGGAATAGGGAGTGTTTGAACTCCATGAGGACGGAGAAGATGATTCTGGCGGTGCTGGAGCTCGCCAGGAGGGAGGTGGGCGTTCTGGGAGGCGAGACGGACGAGCCGGTGACGTCCGATGTAAAACGGCTGATAAGGTTTCCCGGGTCTCTCCACGGCAAGACGGGGTTCCATGTGAAGCCTCTGGCATTGGATGATCTCAGGGGTTTCGACCCTCTCAGGGATGCTCTGGCGTTCTCCGACGAGCCGGTGAGCGTATGGGTGGAGAACGGCGGAGAGGGGTCCGGAGCGGATGGGGGAGGGATCTTTCTGGGAGGGGAGAGGGTGGCCCTGCGGCCTGGAGAGAAC
>JAGHBH010000068.1 GCA_021161085.1 Thermoplasmata archaeon
CCTCAACACACCGGCCGCAGAGTATGCATTCCAGGCTGCGGTTGTCGTTGAAGATGTCAACGTCCATGGGACACGCCTTGATGCAGAGGTTGCAGTGTACGCATTTTCCCGGGTCGTACTCCAGTCTCATCAGGGAGATCTTGTTCATGGGTGCGAAGGCTGCCCCCAGGGGACAGAGATACTTGCACCAGGAGCGCATCATCACCACGCCTATGACGAGCCACATCACCACCAGGAATATCTTTACCGGGAAGAGTGTGTCCGGCCTGTAGCCTCCCATGAGGAGGGTGGGGAGGGTGGCGGTTATGCCTCCCATGGGGCATATGTCGGTGAATATGAACTCTCCGGTGATGAAGCTGGCGACGGGGATCATGGCCAGTATGATGTATTTGTAGTATCTGGGCGTGATGCCGTATTTCTCCGCCGGTTTCGCGAGTTTTTCGGCAATCCCGCCGAACGGCCGTAGTGCGGGAAGGAAGTATTTTCTGAGATGATATATGATCTCATTGAGAAAACCTATGGGACACGCCCATCCGCAGAAGGCCCTGCCGAATGGGAGGGTGAGCACACCGAGGAAGGCCACGAGGAAGGCGAGCACCAGGAGGCCCGTGGTGGCCAGCGTGCTGAACCCCTGCTCCAGGACCCCTATGGGACAACCCGCCCATGCTCCCGGGCTGGCAACACAGAAGAAATAGGGGTAGATGAGGCCGGTCATTGAAATGCCGATGAGTCCCGCCCAGGTGATGATGAAGAAGAACGTCTGGGTGGCTATGCGGAGGCTCCTTATACGCATGTGGGGGCCATCTGCCTATCCCTATTTGTAGGTTGCTCTCAAGGTAAAGGTGGCGGAAAGGAGAAGGGAGGGGGTTGCGGGGCCATCGCTCTTTTTTTACCGGTGGTGGAGGGCCCTGGCGGCGATGAACGTGAGCCCCTTTTCCGTGAGGGCCCTGGCGGTGTTGTTGACAGCCTCGTGCTTGTCCAGATAGTTGGTCAGCAGGGCGGGCATTAGGCCCTCCGCCTCTATCTCGGCCCGGGGGCGGAAGTATTCCAGTATGTCCGAGGGATGCTCTCTCTTCTGCTCCACCTCTATCTCGCCGCCCTCGTGTTTGGCGCTGATATTGGGCACGTGGTCCGCTATCTCCAGGAGCTCGTCCCGCCTGTTGTACGGCTGGATGACTATGCTCTTCCACGTCTCGGTTATGTGGTGTTCGAACCGCACGTTGCTTTCCAGTCCCAGGGCACGGCGTACGATGCTGCTCTTCTCTATGGTGTCGTTGTTCACGGAGTTGGCGAAGTTGAAGCCGATGAGAGAGGTGGTGCCGTCGTCCCTAGCGAAGAGGCGGGCGGCAAGGAGCGTCCAGAAGACGGCGTAGGGGTTGTCGTTGCCCATGTAGACGGATATCTTGAACTCTATGTCTATGCCCATCTTGTGGAGCATGTAGGCCAGCAGGACGGTGCCTGGGTTGACGTTCAGCACCTGTTTCACCCCGTAGTTGGTGTAGTAATAGAGGAGTTCGTCCGCCCACCGGATGGGGTGGTCGTTGGGCTGTCCCACGCCTCCGAAATAGCCCGTGATGGTCTCCGGGCCGCCGAGGTGGATGTTGGAGCCGTCCGTCCCCTTGGTGTCCAGGGTCTCGCACCACGATGCGTCTATTATCTTCATGGCGGCAGTCATGGCCAGCAGGTCTCCGTCCCCCTCCTGCTCCTTCATCGCCCGAACGCGGATGAATCTGCCGGGCATGAGCTCTCCCCGCTCCACCGCCCGCCGGGCCTCCTCTATGAAGAAGAGGAAATACTGGCAGGCACTTATCTCCAGGGTCACGGCATATCGTTCGTCAAACTTGAAATGGCCGACACGGTCCCCCAACACCTTCTTCCTGTATTCTTCCACGGAAATGAACGCTTCTTTGTCCTTCTGGTCCATGAGCCAGCGTATGTCTTCCAAGTGGGGGGAACGGGTCTTTTCCATCTTTTCAAGGATGGTGTCCAGGCGTCCGTTCTCCGCGGCCATCCGGTTTATCTCCTCCACACCCCCGTATCTGTCAACCAGATCATATACAGCCCTCACCAGGGGGTTGTCCGGGTCCTCTAAGAACCTGTTTATCTCGTCCAAACGCTCGTGTGCCAGACTCAGTTTTTTCTGCATCTGTCATTCCTCCTCTCACATGGACAGTCATGGGGATATCCGGGTCCTTGCCCCGCCCACCTGCCGTCCCGGGCGTCTATCGCCGGGTTCAGCCCACGCCCCTTTTCTCAAGGGCCTCTCTCATACGCTCCACGGCCTCTTCTATCTCCGGCAGGGAGGTGGCGTAGGAGAAGCGGACGAACCCCGCACCGTGTTCCCCGAAATATCTGCCGGGACAGGTGGCAACGCCCGCCTCCTCCAGCATGTACTCGCTGAACTCCACGTCGCTCATTCCCGTGCCCTTCACGTTGGGGAAGACGTAGAAGGCCCCTCCGGGTGTGAGGCACGACACGCCGGGGAGGCTGTTGAGGCCCTGGACTATGAGGTCCCTGCGTTTTCTGAACTCCGCCATCATGTCATCCACCACCGTCTGGGGGCCGAGTATGGCCTCTATGCCCGCCCGCTGTACGAAGGGCGGCACGCAGGATACGATGGTCTGGAGTATGAGTCCCATCTTCTCGGTCACATCCCTGGGTGCTATGGAGTAGCCGAGCCGCCAGCCGGTCATGGCGTAGGCTTTGGACATGCCGTTGAGCATGATGGTTCTCTCCCTGCATTCGTCCCTGAGGGATGGGGAATGGTGAGCGGCCTCGTAGAGCATCTTTCCGTATATCTCGTCGGTGAGAAGGTATACATCGTGCTCCTCGGCGATGGAGGCCATCTCCTCCACCTCGCCCCCGGTCATCACCGCCCCGGTGGGGTTCTGGGGGCTGTTCATCATTATCAGCCTGGTCTTGGGCGTTATTCTCTTCCTCACGTCGTCGGGGTCCATTCTGAACTCGTTCTCCTCGTAGAGGGGTATTTTCACGGGTTTCAGTCCTATGAACTTCATGGCCGAATAATAGGTGGGAAAACCCGGGTCCTGGACTATGACCTCCTCCCCGGGGTTGGCCACCGCCCGCATGGCGAAATAGATTATGGGATTGGCTCCTGGGGCGATGAGCACCTGTTCCAGGTCCGGGCGGAAGCCGTAGTCCCTCTCCGTGGCGTCGCAGACCGCCTCCCGGAGTTCGGGTATTCCCATGGAGTTCACATAGTGTGTGTCCCCGTCGTCCAGGGCCTTCTTGGCCCGTTCCACCACGTGCCGGGGCGACTCGAAATCCGGCTCCCCTATCTCAAAATGCAGTATCCGCCTGCCCTCCCGCTCCAGATGGTTCGCCCGGGCGAGTATCCTGAACATGGGCTGGCCTTCAACACGGCCGGCGGCATCCGAAAGCCCTTTCATCTCCACACCTCCCAGGAGAGAAAGATATAACTCTATTAAAAGGTATAGGGAGGAAAAGGTATAGGGAGGAAAAGGTATAGGGGGAGGGTATATCGTCCGGGGGTGGGTTACGGTTAAATATAGCACAGCGGATGGCCCCTGTGGTGTTGAGATGTGCTCTGAGAGAGGAGAAGATGGTGGAGTGCATGGGATAATCATGATCGGCTGCGGCGTGGTGGGCCAGGGGTTTCTCCGCATCCTGGCTGACAAATCGGCCTATCTGGAAGAGAGATACGGGTTCAAGGCCAGGGTCGTGGCCATCTCTGACAAGCTCAAGGGTGCCATCATGGTGGAGAAGGGGCTGGACCTCCCCCGGTTCCTGGAACACCTGGAGAACGGGGGCCGGGTGGACACATTTCCAGCCGAGGGGGCGGTCACCGGACTCGACCCCGTGGAGACCATACGCCGTGCCCCAGGGGACATCGTGGTGGAGGTCTCCTATACAGACATAAAGACGGGGGAACCGGCGGCCACGTATATGCGGGAGGCCCTATCATCTGGGAAGCACGTGGCCACCACGAACAAGGGTCCTCCGGCGCTGTTCTACAGGGAACTGGATGAACTGGCCCGGAAGAACGGCGTGCTGTTCAAACACGAGGGTGTGGTGATGAGCGGCACACCCATCTTCAACCTCCTGGACTACTGTCTGGCCGGCAACGAGATCCGTGAGATAAGGGGCATACTGAACGGCACCACCAACTTCATCCTGACCAAGATGGAGGAGGACAACATGGCCTACGAGGACGCCCTGGCTCTGGCCCAGAAATTGGGCTATGCCGAGGCTGATCCCACGGCCGACGTGGAGGGATACGACGCCCTGGCCAAGGTGGTGGTGTTGGGCAACATAGTGATGGGAGGCAGCCTCAAACCGGAGGACGTTCCCAGGGAGGGAATAACGGGCATCACCTCCGAGGACATAAAACGGGCGGCGGAGGAGGGGATGAGATACAAGCTCATAGGAAGGGTGAGGAGAAGGGAGGACGGCGATATAGAGGCCAGCGTCGCCCCGGTAAAACTGCCCCTGACAGACCCCCTGGCCGGGGTGGGCGGCGCCATGAACGCCCTCACCTTCACCACCGACCTCTCGGGTGAGGTAACC
>JAGHBH010000171.1 GCA_021161085.1 Thermoplasmata archaeon
ATGTTGGGGTGTTGGAGGTACGATCGGAGAGATTCGAGGGTATGGAGGACTTGGGCGGCGGGCTGGCCGGGCGGGGCTGGGCAAATGATATATATGGTGGCGGGTTATTTACTCATGCACCTGCGTAAGGCGGGTGAGGTCGGAAGAAGAGAGGTATGTGTCCATGGCCAAGGAGATACTGCTCCGTCTGGATGACCACAGGGATATGACCCTGAGGGAGCTGGAGGAGATAATCCAGAAGTTCAAGGAGGAGCATCCTGACATGGACATATTCCTGGACGGGGACGAGAGGGCCATCTGCGGCAGGCCGAAGAGGGAGTTCTGAGCCCCGAGGGTCGTGGGGCGGCTCGTGATCCTCTTTTTCACCAATAACCTTTATATGGATAGTACAGCGTGGCCCCCTATCGAGGTGGGATACAACATGAGGCTGTCGAAGACATCCCCGCTTTCCATCCGTGGAACACACAGGACCGTTGCTCTCGCCATCCTTCTTTTTTTTGCATCCCTTTTAATCCCGCACCCGGGCTATCCCCCGGCGGCAGGCTCTGTCACCGGAGACCAATACCCCGGCTCAGGGGACTGGATGATATACAACAACACCACGGTCTCCGGGGAGGCCGTACATCTGACGGGAAACCTGACCGTGGGCCCCGGGATCAACCTGACCATCACCGATTCCACACTCTACATGGAGGGAAACGGCTCCGTGGTCAACGTCACCGGAGAACTCTACCTGGAGAACACCACCATCCGGTGCGAACCCAACCTCACCTGGACGCTTGTGGTCTATGGCTCCGCCGTGGCGGCAGGCTCCGAGATCCATCTGGGGTGGGAGATGACAGGCTCCCTGGGCTCTTCCATACTGGTCAGGGATTCCGTGGTCGTGGTGGAGGACAACCTGTGGGTTCCCGCATCCTATATCGGGAGCCAGGGCAACGTGTCCTTCGTCAACGTCTCCTTCCTCCCCGCCGGCAACCAGAGTTATGTCATCCATTTCGCATCGGCCTGGCCGGCGTACAACAACACGGCCGTGATGGAAGGATGCAGGGTCTCCGGCGGAGGGATACCCTACGGCGAGATGGGAAGCATATACTATCCCACGGATGCAGCGGTGTACTCGGAAACAGCCCTCACCCTCAGGAACACCACGGTGGAAAACGGAAAGACAGGGTGTGTGGCCGTCAGCCACGGGGGGCTCTGGGTGGAGGGATGCCATCTCGCCAGCTCCACCTTCGGCGTGGACGTGCTCTTCTCCTCCCTCCATGTGGAAGACACCACGATATACAACACCTCCATGGGTGTGGGCATCAGGAACTCTCCTCCCGCTCTGGGCGATCCCGCTCTGTCCGTACCGGAGATAGAGGATTCCACCATAACCGGTGGGGAATACGGGGTGCTCCTCCTCTCTTCCCATGTGGCGGTCAGGAACTCCACCGTGGCCAACAACTCTCTCTACGGGGTGTACGGCATCAACTCTCTGTACGACGGAGAGGGAAACGATTATTCCACGCCCTCCGCCAACGGGATAGCCCCCGTAGCCGTTTTCTCCTCCTGGGATGTGTCCGTGTTCAGGGACGGTTCCATCCCCATACACGGGGCCACGGTCAGTGTGAAAGAGACAGGATGGCAGGGATACACGGAGTTCGGCACGGTGGCGCTCAACGGCTCGGCCGGCCTGCTGCTCTACCAGCTGGACGAGAATGGAAGGGAGGTGCGGCCGGACTACACGGTCAACGTCACATGGAACGACGGGTTGAAAGACTATCACAGGGAGTGGACCGTTAACTATTCCTCCATACCCGAGGTCGAGGACCGGGGGGGATTCAGGATATTCCTCCCCGCGGGCCCCGATCTGGCGTTGACCAATGTCACGGTCTCCACCACCGAGGTGTCGCCGGGAGGCACGTTCTTCGTGGATATCACCGTGGAGAATCTCTGGTGCTATCCCGCCGAGAACGTGGAAGTGGAGGTGCAGCCCCCATGGGGGTCGTTCAACACCACGATAGGAAGCATCCCGGCCAACGGAACGGCAACCGTACAGATAGAGGTCACGGTGCCTGACATGTACCCCGGCGGAACGTTTTCCCTGGACGTCTGGGTGGACCCGGCGGGAACGATGGAAGGCCACTATATAGACCTGACGAACAATCACGAACGGGTTGACATGGAGGTCCTATCCTATCCCTCGGGCACCCTCCCGACCCTCTCCCTGGCCATAGCCTTCGCCATTCTCCTGTTCATCTTTCTCGTTTCCCTTGTAAGGGGCCTCCGGGGCGAGGGAAGAGAGGCGGAGGAAGAGAAGGAGGAAGAAGAGACCGGCACGGAAGAAGGAACTGGAGCCGGGGAAAAAGACGAGGCGCCCGGAGAGGAAGAGACAGGGGCTGTAGAAAAGGAGGAGGTCCCCGAAGAGAAATCAGCGGTAGAGGACGGCGATGAAGAGAAGGAGATAGAGGAGAAAGAGAGGGGAGATGCAGAGACGGAGAGAGAGGAAGAACCACAGCCATAATGGCCCAAGGCACAACACCCCCCACCACCGAAAGTCCCCCCAAAACATAAAATACCCGGATGCGATATAAGAAAGGGGAGAAGATGAGATTCACCCGTGGTAAACGGTTCGGCAGAAAATACGGCCGGGAGCAGGCACAGACCGCCGTGGTCGGAACCATCCTGGCCATAATGGTGCTCTTGGCATTCCTCGGACTCTTCACAGGCCAGTACATCCCCACGGCCATGAGTGACATGGAAGCGGAGCACATGAAAGAAGTGGAGCAGCAGATAGCAGCCCTCCGCCAGACCATAGACAACCAGATACTCACTAGGAACATGGACATGGCCCTCTATTCCCCCATAAGGCTCGGCACCGACCATGTTCCGGCGTTCTCCGCGCCCACGGCCGGAGAACTCATATTCGCCCCCGAGGACGGGGAGGTCAGAACAACGTTCCACGACAGCGGCCAGGCCATAAACGAGAGCGGCAGCGGCACCCTCACTTTCTACGCCCCCAACAGATACTATACCCCCCAGACCATAGTATACCAGGCCACGGCCATAGTCAAAAGCCAGTCCCGGGGAGAGACCATGTCCTCGGCCCCGCATATCATATTCTCCACTG
Organism: Thermoplasmata archaeon; assembly: GCA_021161085.1. GTDB lineage: Archaea > Thermoplasmatota > Thermoplasmata > JAGHBH01 > JAGHBH01 > JAGHBH01. The sequence goes on from JAGHBH010000171.1 coordinate 3,113, forward strand.
TCAACGGCTCCCTGACGGCAACGATCACCCTTGTGAACATGGTGGGCTCACCCGCGGACATAGTGGGCACCCAGACCGTGGGGGTGAACACCAGGCTGGCGTTCTACGACACCTTCACCTACTCCAACCTCTCGACGTCCCTGAACATCACCCTCCACACGGCATACTGGAAGGCATGGCTCCAGTTCTTCAACGACACCTTCCACGACAACGACATCACCTACGGGAACGGATGGAACTACACCGTATCGGCCACCACGGGCGACGAGTACGTCCTGAACGTCAGCGTCGACCATGTGGAAGTGGTAAAACTCAACATCGCTGTCATAGACATAAAGGTGGGAAGCGGGACCATCACCACCACATAAGCTCTACTGACAGAATGGGAACCGATAGGAACCTCTATGGATTCCCCCATCCCCCGTGCAGTTCTCTAGGTCCTCCGGCAGAGGGTCAGAGTATCTTCTTCTTCACCACTTTCTTCTTGACGGCGATGACAGGCCCGCCGCCCTCACCGCTGCTCTCGCCCCCCTCGTCTCCCTCCCCTTCGCCGCCTTCATCTCCGCCAGAAGAATCCTGCGGTATCTCGTATCCGCAGGCGTAGCACATGGTGGCATCCTTGCTGATCATCGTCCCACAGTTGGGGCAGGGAATCTCATCGCTCTCCACCGCAGCCTCAC
>JAGHBH010000182.1 GCA_021161085.1 Thermoplasmata archaeon
GCGTGAACATCATCCACACCGAGAGGGAGGTTCTGGTGGCCGCCTGCGACATGGAACTCCTGGGAAAGGATTTCCGGGAGGGGATAGCCCATCTCTCCGTGCCGGAGAGTTTCTACGGGGGCATGGAGGTGGAAGAAGATGACCTGCCTAGCATACTGGAGGGGGCAACCATCGCCAACCTCACCGGAGAGAGAACCGTGTCCAAGGCCGTGGAGACCGGATTCATCAGCGAGGGAAATATCCTGAGGGTGGAGGGTGTCCCGCACGCCCAGTTCGTCGTCCACTTCACCAGATAACCACCCGCCTTTTCCCGCCTCCGGCGGCAAAACGTGGGCGAAAAAAAAGGAATACAGAAGACAAAGAACACAATAGAAAATGTAAAGTTGGCGCGGGGTGGGAGATTCAAACCCGCCTTTTCCCGCCCCAAGGCGGCAAAACGTGGGCGAAAAAAAAGGAATACGGGAGACAAAGAACACAACACAATAGAAAATGTAAAGTTGGCGCGGGGTGGGAGATTCGAACTCCCGTGAGGGGAAACCTCATCGGATTAGCAATCCGACGCCGTACCGGGCTGAGCCAACCCCGCACGAACAACACCTGTAGGTGTTGTGAGCAGGTGGAAGATTTGGACCTTCCACCATGTTACTGGGTGGTTGGGTTGGCGAAGCGGGCTCCGAGCCACCAGGCGAGGCAAGGAGGAAACACCCGGTTCCTCCGAGGAGCCAACTCCGAATACCTGTTTGGTGGGGGAGGGGTATTTTTGAGGGGGTAGAAAAGGGTTTTGCCGTTGTGAGGGCCGTTTTTCGTGGGATTGCATCGGCATTTCCCGAAACCTTTAATATAGGATATATCTTCGGCCCCCCCGTTGCTCCGTTATGGAGGTAATGAATATGTCAGGAGAAGAAGGTTCGAGAGGTGTGTTCCCTCCCCCGGAGGAGATAAGGAAAAGGGCGTATATAAACAGCCTGGAACAGTACAGGGAGATGTACGAGCGGTCCCTCAACGACCCCGAGGGTTTCTGGGGCGAGCTGGCCGAGGAGTTCCTTGACTGGTATCAGAAATGGGACAAGGTCATGGAGTACGACTTCCACGAGGCAAAGATAGCGTGGTTCAAGGGCGGAAAGCTCAATGTCTCCTACAACTGTCTGGACCGCCATCTCAAGAAAGGACGGAAGGACAAGATCGCCCTCATCTGGGAGGGGAACGAGCCCGGGGAGGACAAGACCTTCACCTATGAGCAACTCTACTGGGAGGTCAACAGGTTCGCCAACGTTCTGAAGAAGCATGGGGTGAAGAAGGGCGACCGGGTGACCATATACCTCCCCATGATACCGGAGCTGCCCATAGCCATGCTGGCCTGTGCCAGGATCGGGGCGGTTCACAGCATCGTTTTCGGCGGCTTCTCCGCGGACAGCCTCAGGGACAGGATACTGGACGCCCAGGCGACCGTGCTCATAACCTCCGACGGCGCCTACCGGGGCAAGAAGACCATCCCCATGAAGAAGAACGCCGATCTGGCTGTGGAGCAGACTCCCACGATAGAACATGTTTTCGTGGTGAAGAGAACGGGAACGGAGATAGACTGGAAGGAGGGCAGGGACCACTGGTGGCACGAGGAGATGACCGCCGAGGATGTGAACAAGGAATGTCCCCCGGAGGTCATGGACGCCGAGGACCCGCTGTTCATCCTCTACACATCCGGTTCAACCGGCAAACCCAAGGGGGTGCTTCACACCACCGGCGGATACCTTCTGTACACCGCCGTGACCCACAAATATATATTTGACTACCACGAGGAGGACATCTACTGGTGTACCGCCGACATAGGCTGGGTCACCGGCCACAGCTACATCGTCTATGGCCCGCTGGCCAACGGCGCTACCTCCGTAATGTTCGAGGGTGTCCCCAGCTATCCCGACTTCAGCAGGTTCTGGCAGGTGGTGGACAAGTGGAAGGTCAACGTCTTCTACACCGCCCCCACGGCCATCCGTGCCTGCATGAAGGAGGGCGACGAGTGGGTGAACAAATGCGACCTCTCGTCTCTCCGGGTGCTGGGCACCGTTGGAGAACCCATAAACCCAGAGGCGTGGATGTGGTACCACAGGGTGGTGGGTAAGGAGCGCTGTCCCATAGTGGACACATGGTGGCAGACGGAGACGGGAGGCATACTCATAACACCCCTGCCGGGGGCAACCCCCACCAAACCGGGCAGTGCCACCCTCCCGTTTTTCGGCATCGAGCCAGTCATAATGGACGACAACGGAAAAGAGGTCTCCGGACCGGCCGAGGGCCCCCTGTGCATCAAGAGGGCCTGGCCTGGCATGATGAGAACCGTGTACGGCCACCACGAGAGGTTCAAGGAGACCTATTTCTCCATGTACCCCGGCTACTATTTCACCGGTGACGGATGCAGGAGAGACGAGGACGGCTACTACTGGATAACCGGCAGGATTGACGACGTGATAAACGTCAGCGGCCACCGGATGGGAACCGCCGAGGTGGAGAGCGCTCTGGTGAGCCACCCTGCCGTGGCCGAGGCCGCTGTGGTGGGCTTCCCACACGAGATAAAGGGCCAGGGCATCTACGCCTATGTCATACTGAAGACAGGCTACAGCCCGTCGGACGACCTGAAGAAGGAACTGGTCATGCATGTCCGCCGTGAGATCGGACCCATCGCCACCCCGGACAAGATACAGTTCACCGACGGGCTACCGAAGACCCGCAGCGGCAAGATCATGCGCCGGATACTGAGGAAGATAGCGGAGGGCGAGCCGAACAAGATAGGCGACACCACGACCCTGGCCGGCCCCTCCGTGGTGGAACACCTGATAAAGGGCGCTCAGTAAGAGTATGAGGGA
>JAGHBH010000052.1 GCA_021161085.1 Thermoplasmata archaeon
CCCATCAGTTCCTTTTCTATATCCTCCAGGGAGTCTATGCCCTCTTCCTCCACCGCTTCCCCGCCGATCCCCTCTTCCGGGGTTTCCTCCCCCACCTCTTCCTCCTCCTCTTCCCAGCCGTATTCCTCCGCCCCCGCTTCCTCCATCTCTTCCTCTTCCGGCGGCGGGAGGGGAGAACCGCAGTTGATGCAGGTCTCCGCCGTGTCGTCATAGTTGAGCACGCCGCATGCCGGGCACTGTCTCACCATCAGCCCCCACCCCCCCTCATGCGCATGAGGCGCATGGCCAGCTTGTTGTTGTGGTATCTGTCAACGGTTACGAGTGTGGCTCCCACGGCCGACACTATGAGGGATATGCTGAGGGGTACGGCCGCCCCCTCCACCAGGGGGGTGGCAATGTACTTGGAGGAGAAGGGACCCTGGTGAACCCCCATCTCTCCCTTGCTGTCCTCGGCCACCACCCTCATCCTGGTTCCGGCGAAGGGCTTGAAGATGAACACTATCTCCTGGGTGGTGTTGTCTATGAACCATCCCTCCCCGGAGAACCTTCTCACATGGCTTCCGGCGTAGAAATTGTCCTCGTCGGGGGGGATCAGGAACTCTCCCCTGGCCTCGGTGAACTCGTCTATCCTGACGCTGCTGACGTTGGAGGGATACTGCTGGTATATGACGGATTCCACCAGGTCCCCGTCCGGGTTGTAGATGTCAACCGTCACCCTGAATATGTCCTCCCACCCGTTGTAGTCGGATACGTTGAGATAGAGGGATATCCTGTCGTCCTCCTTGACAGTGATGGAGGCGAAGGTCGGGGGGGAATTCCATACGCCCACCCCTGCGCCCGAGACGGTCTCGGAGATGAGGAGGGAAGCCGTCCCCATAAACAGGAGCAGTGAAAAGAGGGCCATCGCACTGGCTCTACCTTTCCTCCCCCGGTGAACTTTTCCCCGTCCGTCGACTGCGGGCCAGCGATTCATCCTAGGTGTTCCCTCCGGGCTCTGCTCCCTCTTTCTCTGCATCGTTCTTTCCGTTTTCTTCCTCTCCTATAGTCTCTTCTTCCGTCTTCCTTTTCTCTCTCCGCCCTTTTCTGCCGTTCCCGCCGGCGGCGCTGCCCTTGGAGGTCCCCCCTCCTTTCCTGCCCTTCATATACATCACGAGCAGGAGAACGAACACGGCCATTCCCACGCCCAGTATCACCCAGACGAAGGGGTTCTTCGCACCCTCTTCCGTCTCGCCGGGCGGGGCGGGGTTGGTCTGGAACGAGGTGTGCACCTCTCCCATGACCCCGCTGGTGTTGGATGCCGAGGCTATCAGAAGCCCCTGGGTGCTGTCATAGTCCGCCCTGACGGTCACGTTAATATGGGATGGTGTCTCCTCGCTCAATCCCAGGGTCAGCGGCCCATCTATCTCGTGTCCGTCGTACTCAACCCGGACGATGGTGATGTTCACCGCGGAGAAGACCAGGGTCACCTCATCGACACCTGTTAGATAGTAGTCCACCGTCCTCTCTTCCTGGTATTCCATCACGAAGGGACCGGAAAGATACTGGATGGCCGCCGTACCCATGTCCAGAATGCTGTATCCGGGCAGCCTGACCTCTATGTGGATGTTGAGCGGGAGGTTGTACTGCTTCCGTAGGACAGCGGTGGCCTGGATCCTCACACCCCATTTCAACCTGCCTATCACGTCGGGGTGGATGTCCATGGTTCTGGGGCTCCACTCCACGGAGTTGAGGAAGACATACACAAGGGTGTTTTCCCCGGGATAGAACACCCCGCTGGTGTTGGTGGCGGAGAAGACGTTCTCGTAGTCGCCGAAGTTCACCTCGAACTCTATGGGGACGTTTCCGGTGTTGTAGAGTATGGAATAGTTGCTGGAAGAGATGGGGGTGAAGTTGCCGGCTACATAGGGGTCCACCCGAAACTCGTAGTCTTGGCGGCTCATGGAGAAGGTGATGACCGGCACGTCCACGTATATGCTGTGGTTGTACTCTTCCACTCCCTCCACGAATATTCTCATGGTCCACAGTCCCACAGGCGCCCCTGGGTTCTCATCGTTCTGGATGGAGGTGTATGCGTCCCAGTCCAGCGCTATGGAAAATACGGTCATCTCGTCATCTTGAGAGCACAGGCTCTCGTTCACCAGTCTTCCGTACAGTACATCGTGCCACCCGGTCTCGTTCTTGACGAACAGCACGTGGGTGGATGAGTTGGTGCCTGTGAAGTCTCCCTGGAATCCCATCTCTATGGTCACGTTGGTCTCGTTGGTGGGTATGTCCACCTGGTAGAACACGCCCTTGACCATGACCGGATTTCCATCGGTGTCGTTCACCTGATGCCATCCCGGATAATGTATGCTGACGTCAAGGGCCCTTGTCCCCTCCGCAACCCCGCCCGGAACATGTACGGAGCCCAGGCTGGCCAGGCTGGACATGAGTGTGAGGACCACGAGCGAATACGGCAGGATATCTTTCCTTCTCATCCGTATCTCTCCATCATGGGTGTATTATGCTGAAGGTGACGGTCGCCGTGTAGTCTCCCTCCTTGGCGCCGGCGGGTATGTTGACCCACCATTCCAGGGGCGTCAGCCCGCGGAAGGGAGAGGCCCTTATATCCGAGGAACTGACCTTGTGGTCGCCATCCACATCCTCGTACACGGTCTCCAGAACGGGATCCCATCTATCGTCCGTCCCGAGGAGCCGGGCGTGGTACCAGGTTTCCAGGGGGGTTCCGACATCCGTGTCTCCGGCCTGGACCGTGCTTCCCGAGGGGTACGCGCCCACATCGGTCACACGGATATCTCCCGGGCTGACCGTCAGATCGTCATCCATGTCCATGTAGGCTTCGACGGTACCGGGGTCCAAAGCGTTAGACGTTCCTCCCGTCGTCACAGCCGCATGGGGAAGGTCATAGGTCAGGTTCAGACCCACGTCCGGGTCATAAGAATTCACGTAGGTCTCCGGAGGGGCATACGCCCCAGGATGATATCCGAGAGCCCAGGTGCTCATGTAGGGCGATGATAGGTAGGTGGGCCCCCACTTGCCCCAGACATACACGGGCATGTTCCCTCCCGGCATCTGGAGAAACGGCTCGGCCTGCGCGTCGGCCATGTCCGCTCCCGCCCACCATGCGTAGGGGTTGTGGATACCTATGTTGGTGGCGTTGATGGTATCCCCGCCCACGGTGGTGAGATCCGTCACCTTGACTGCAACAGCATAATCATAATTTGCCGACACGTTAAGCACGTTGGCGGGGTACAGCCGGAACCAGGTGGAACCCGGGGGAGCGCTCCCCGACGGAGTCCTGGACGTTGAGATGGAGGTGTACTTGTATATGCCGAACTCGGTGTACAGGTCGTCCACGGCGCTGGGGGCGGTGTTGTCCCAGGCATGGACATGGACATCCCATGTGTTGGCATCATCCAATCCGACATCGGGAGTGGAGTCGCCGGAATCCGTGAAACCGGTCTCCGTCGTGGCAACCAGCTGATAGCCAAGGGTCACATTCACCTGGAGGATGTGGTGCTCATAGCCGTCTCCAGGATAGTCCAGGCTCTCGTAGTAGCTGTCTATTGACACCTCCATGGGCCACCCGGGATATAAGGGGGTCGGCCAGTCCAGGGTCCACGAGCCCGTGGTGGCCCCAGTGGTCCCCCCGCTGTAGGTGAGGTTGAAATATGTGTTCCTGTCCAAATCTCCCGGAGGATCCGGCGGGGCGCTGCCGGAGCCGACGGCTCCCATGTCATACCAGCACTGGATATATATCTCCACCCTGTCCCAGCCCTCCTGGTAGAAGGCGTCTATATAGAATGTGATCGTGTTGCCCACGTCCATCTTGGAGTTCTTCCTGCTCTGTCCACCATCCAGTATATCAAAGGAGTATATCTTCGGCTCGGTGACCCCTGTGCCCAACGTCCCCTGGGTTGTCGTAGTCGTAGCAAACCTCACTACAGTGGGCTCCAGGGATCCCTGGCTCCTCCCCAGAAGATAGGCGAACTCGGGGCTGGCTGGCGGTTTCATGCAGATGGCATACAGGGTTATCGCGTATCCGGCGTATTCCGTCGAGCTGCCATACCGAATGGTACATTTCCCGGTGGAATTGCTGAACTCCAGTATACCGCCGTTTTCCGCCGTTATGACCGCCTGGGAGCCGTTGTGATTCCACGCTACCGCTGTCAGGGTGGAGTTGAATGAGTAGATGCCTCCTATCTCCACCTCGGCCAGGGCCCAGGAGGGGGCCCCGTTAAGTCTGAACAGCTTTCCCTTCCCGCTTTCGTTGCCGGTTATGAGCCCGTAATTCTCCGTGGGATGCCAGGCTATCCCCGTGAGGTTCACTCCCATCACCAGAGACGTAGACCGGTCTATCCAAGTGTCGTTCTCAGGGTCATACTGATATATCAACCCGTTTCCGGAGGAGGTATTGTATCCCACCACGATGTAAGAGGAGGCGTTGGAGGCATAGGCCACATCATAGAAATCCTCATAGTCATGACCGTTTCCGATCCCTGCATCCTTCCAGTATCGCGTCCCGTTGATGAAGGTGTAGAATGCCAGGTCTTCCGTGTTGTAGGATGACCATATCGCTCCGGAATACGTCCATCTCATGCCGCCGGGGTAGGAGTCGCCATCGTAGTATATGCGATACGCATACCCTCCGCTGGCCTTGGTCCCCAGTATCAGGGAGTAGGTAATGCCCGGCGTGAGGTAGACGGGCGTGGGGAAGATGAACGGGTTCCAGCCATCATCTATCTCGTCCGGGGCCTTGATTATATTGGCCAGAATATTCCCCGTCCCATCCGGATTGCCCTCCTTGATGGACAGGGTGATGCCGTACGATGGGAGGGGGACCTCCTTCTCTATGTAGAAATAGACATTATACAGCAACTCCCCCGTGGGAACGAAGGTCTGGGCCTGTGCGTTGCCGTTGTTGAGGGCTTCGCTGGTGGTGATATCCGGCGAGAACTGATCCAGGGGGCTGCTGCTCCATATGCAGAAGGCCATATCCTCGCTCGCCCGCCCGCTCCAGCCTGTGCCGTCGTCATACCACCCCTGTCCGCCCGTATAAATATCGAGTGTCACCCCGGAGACCCCTACCGTGGAGGAGGTCTCGCCGCTCTCCAGCCAGAAGAAATATTCGAAACCGGCGTCCACGCTTACAGACTCGGAGAAGTTGAAGAGGTTCCAGCCCGTCTGAAGGCTTCCCGGATCCAGGGAGGTGGTGGCCAGCGGATCCCCCCCGGGGTACTCCGCTATGGAGAGGCTCACCGGTGTTGCAGGGGCCGAGAGGCTGAGGTACACCTCTATGGCATCTATGCTATCCTCCTCGGGGGTGAAAGTCTGGCCGTACTTCTGCGTGGTGGTCACGTACTCCAGCACGGATGATGTATCCCATTGCTCCTCTCTACGTTTCTCAAGGGTGGGAGAGTATGTTTTGAAGGCCACATCGTACCCCGAAGAGTCTGCAGTCCATCCGCCGGAATAATAATAGGCCTCTCCGTCCCCATACAGGGAGGCTGTCGAGCCGTATATGTCGTATCCGTCCACGGACTGGGTCTTCAGATGGAAGAAATAACTGTAGCCCGGTGTGACGTTCACCGGCGAGGAGAAGGTGAAGTTGTTCCAGCCGTCAACCACCTCGGTCGCTTCCAGGGTAACGGAAGCAATGTCGGTTCCGCCCACGGAGTCTGCCAGATACAGGGTTATGTTGTCCTGTGTGGACGGTTTGGGTATCATGTAGACCGCTATGGCGGAGATGGACCTCGTCCTCGGGACGAAGGTCTGGCCGTAATCATCGGTATAGGTGACGGAATGAAGGTAATCAGTGGCATTGGTCTGATACTGGTCAACGAACCGCCCGGCGGGAGGGTTCTCCTCATGAAGAAATGCCGTGAAGCCGTTTCCGACGGCAAAAGCCTCCCCTCTCTCGGAACTGTAACACACCGCCCCAAGAGATTTCCCCGTGTAGGCGGGAAGGTCCACCCATATGTTGACCTCCGTAACCCGTATGTCACCTTCGCTCACGGTGAGGCTTCCGTCCACGTCTACGTAGACATCTTCCGTATATTTATCGTCCCAGTCCCCGCTCTCGGTCCCGGTGCCGTTGGTGACACCGCAGCCGTATAACTCCGTGTAACTGGCCCCCAGGTCCGTGTCGCTGTCGTTCACCACGGAATACGGTTCGTACCATCCGGTCCTGGCGATGTCAAAGGTCATCGTGTCCCCGTTGGTGTAGTTCGAGGGATCCGCGTTGAGATATATCCCCACCTTCCCGCTGTTCACACCGCTGTCGAACCAGTACAGGACATGGTCTTGTAGGGTGGCCGACTGTCCGCCCGAGACACTGCCTGTTACGTTCCACTGGTCGCTTCCACCATAGGCGGTGGACCAGAAAGTCAGCGTGACGCTCTCCGGGGTGGGGTTCTCCTTGAGGACGCTGCTGTTCTCGTCCAGGGTGGCGTTCTTTCCGGCGTTGTCCATGAAATTGTAGAAGCCCATCCTGGGGACCGGCGTCACCCTCCTATCCCCCTTCTCCACCATCGTGTTGTTCGCCGAGGCCTGTTCGTATATATATTCAGACTGATAGGTTGCATTGGAGGTCCAGTTACCGGCATTCCAGGGGTCCCACCGATGTAGTCCTCCCCCTCCCGTGTAGGTCACCCTTGCGGGCGAAAGGCCTCCGGAAAGGTCGAACAGCTGCGGGACGGGATAACATGTGATAAAAGCCAGATCCAAAGACGCCTGCTCTTGCCAGCTACCGGAATACCTCCAGGCAGTACCGTCCGGATAGGGATTCAGGGTGGAATCTCCGTAGATGGTGTAGGCCGAGCCGCCATCCGATGAAATGAAGAAGAAATAAGACACGCCAGTTGAAACCTTTAGGGGAGGGGAGAACAGGAATGTGTTCCACCCGTTGACCACTTCATCGTACTGCAGCGAGGCCACGGCTATGGCATTCCCCCCCGGCGAGTCCTCGATAGTCAGGGTGAGATTGCCTCCTCCCCCGGAAGTTCCGAGCGATACCCTGATGGCGGCCAGCAGGCTGTGAGCCGGAACGAAGGTCTGACCCCAGAAGTTGGAGGATGTTATGGAACCTATATTATCGGTGTCGGACGATTGGGTTTGATCCGGCTTTCTATCCAGTTCACCTGCAAAAACATCCGTATCTTCACCGG